>JBBECS010000050.1:75587-214738 GCA_040881685.1 Acidimicrobiia bacterium
ACGGAGCGGAACGTACGACGGGGGTGTGACAAACTCGGACCGAGTGTCCGATTTGTTCACTCTCCTCCCTTTTGCACGTAGCTTTTAACAAAATCCTCTGCGTTCTCCTCGAGCACCTCGTCGATCTCATCGAGCAGATCGTCGAGCTCGCTCTTGAGCTTCTCGCCGCGCTCGGTGGGCGCGGCGACGTCGTCGGTCTCCTGCTCGCGCTCTTTGGGCGCCGGCTTCTGACGACGCTGCTGCTCGGGCATGTCTCGAAGGTACCTCCTCGGGAGCAGTCCCCCGAACCGGGTTCCTGGCTACGAGGCCAGCTGCCCTACGAGGTCAGCTGGGGTCTTCGCGTTCTTGAACAACGCTTCGACGTGAGCCTTGGTTCCCTTGAGGGGCTCCATCATCGGGATCCGCTTCAACGGGTCACCGCCGACGTCGAGGATGATGCTGTCCCAGTTCGCTGCGACGACCGAATCGGGCCACCGCAACAGGCACATGCCGCGGAAGTAGGCGCGCGTCGACGCCGGCGGCTCGGTGGTGGCAGCCATCACGTCGGCCTCGTCCACGAGCCGCTCCACTTTGCCGGCGCGCACGAGGCGCTCGTAGAGCGAGCGGTCAGGGCGTACGTCGTGGTACTGGAGATCAAGCAGCGCGAGCTTGGGGTCGTCCCACGCGAGGCCGTCGCGGTCCACATAGGCCTCGAGCAGTGCGAGCTTGGTGACCCAGTCGAGCTGACCGTCGAGCAGCGAGGGGTCGCGTTCGAGCGCGCCCAGTACTGACTCCCAACGATCGAGCACCTGTTGCCCGACGGTGTCGCCACCGCAGAGCTCGAGGCCGGTCTCGTCGGCGTACTTCTGCGCGAGCCGGAGGAACTCCCACTGCAGCTCGACCGCGGTCATCCGGCCACCGTCGACGAGCTCGATGGTCGCGCGGCACGTGGGGTCGTGTGACACGACGCGCATCGCGGGAACGGTCGACACGACCGAGTAGTCCTTGTCGATGAAGTCGTCCTCGATCATCGCCAAGACGATCGCGGTGGTACCCACCTTCAGGAAGGTGGCGACTTCGCAGAGGTTGGCGTCACCTGCGATCACGTGCAGGCGACGGTAGAGCTGTGGATCGGCATGCGGCTCGTCACGCGTGTTCACGATCGGGCGCTTCAGCGTCGTCTCGAGGCCGACTTCCTCCTCGAAGAAGTCGGCTCGTTGGCTCAGCTGGTACTCGATCGCACCGACGCCGTTCTCTCCGCCGACCTTGCCGGCACCCGTAAACACCTGCCGGGTAACGAACCACGGAAGGAGGTAGCGCACGAGGTTGGCGAACGGCACCGCGCGGTCGACGAGGTAGTTCTCGTGGGTGCCGTAGCTGTTGCCCTTGCCGTCGGAGTTGTTCTTGTAGACGACCACCTCCTGCCCCGGCTCGAGCAGGCGACGCGCCGCGAGCATCGATCGCGCGAGTACCCGCTCCCCCGCCTTGTCGGCGATCACGAGCTCGAGCGCATCGGCGCACTCGGGGGTGGAGTACTCGGGGTGGGCGTGATCGACGTAGTAGCGGGCACCGTTCGTGAGGACGGTGTTGACGAGGTGCGTCTCGATCTCCGGCGGCTGCGAGCCGTCACGAGCGAACCCGCGGGCGTCGCGTCCAGGTGACTCGTCCTCGAAGTCCCAGCCGACCTTGTGGTGCTCTACGTAGCCGTTGATCAGCATCGACGATGCGAGCACAGGGTTGGCCTCTCCTGCGCCGCGGAGGACGACCCCGTACTCCGTTTCGATGCCACACACCTTCGGAACGGCCACAGATCAATGCTACTGGCGCCCCGGCCAGGCCCCCTGACCCGCGAAATCGGTTGTCTGACAGGACGTCGAGGAAGAAGCATCGCCGTATGCCCTCCGAGCAGCTCACGCAGACCGACGCGGTGACCGTGCGACGAAAGGTCGAACGCGCCGACTACCGGCGAATAAGCGCGAACGCGATCCTCGACGAGGCACTCGTCGCGCACGTCGGCATCGTGGTCGACGGCCAGCCGTTCATCATCCCGATGGCGTTCGGTCGCGACGGCGATCGACTGATCCTGCACGGCTCGAACGCGAGCAGATTGCTGCGGACACTCAGCGAGGGCGGGCCGGTGTGCGTCACGGTGACCATCATCGACGGCGTGGTGCTTGCGCGCTCGCAGTTCCACACGTCGATGAACTATCGCTCGGTGGTGATCGTGGGCGAAGCACGCGCGATCTCCGACCTCGACGAGAAGCGGCGCGCCATGCGGTGCCTCGTCGAGCACGTGATGCCTGGGCGCAGTGGCGAGGCGCGCCCACCCACCGACTCGGAGCTCCGCCAGATCACGGCCGTCGAGATCCCGATCGACACTGCGTCCGTGAAGGCCCGGACCGAAGGGGTCTTGGACGAGCCGGAAGACCTCGAGCTCGACATCTGGGCCGGCGTGGTACCGGTGCGAACCGATTTCGGATCGCCCTTGCCGGAGTCCGACCTGCGCGCAGGCATCGCGCCGCCACCCTCGGTCTCGCCGTATGCACGGCCCTGATCGGATCGCCGAACGCCGGCTTCGCCGGCGTTCAACCACCTCGACGCGAAATGGGCGGCGCCGGGGGGAGCCGACGAGGGGGGCAGCCCCCCTCGTCACAAGTACTGGCCGGTGGTGACGCGCTCGATCTGACGACCGCCGGTGGCTTCTTCGCCTTCGGACATCAGCGTGCGCACGTAGACGATGCGCTCACCCTTCTTGCCCGAGATCTTCGCCCAGTCGTCCGGGTTCGTGGTGTTGGGAAGATCCTCGTGCTCGCGGTACTCCTGCTTGATCGAGGCGAGGAGATCGTCGGTCGAGATGCCGCGCTGGCCGCCCTCGATCTGTCGCTTGATCGAAAGCTTCTTCGAACGCCGCACGATGTTCTCGATCATGGCGCCCGACGAGAAGTCTCGGAAGTAGAGCACTTCCTTGTCGCCGTTCTGATAGGTGACCTCGAGGAAGCGGTTCTCGTCGTCTTCGGCGTACATGCGCTCGACCGCGGCCGCGATCATCGCGTCGATCGCCTTGTCGGCGGCGCCGTACTTCGTGACCTCCTCCTCGGAGATGGGCAGGGCCGCGGTGAGGTATTGCGTGAAGATCTGCCGCGCGCTCGACTCGTCCGGCCGCTCGATCTTGATCTTCACATCGAGACGGCCAGGGCGAAGGATGGCCGGGTCGATGAGGTCTTCTCGGTTCGACGCGCCGATGACGATCACGTTCTTCAGGCTTTCGACCCCGTCGATCTCAGCGAGCAGCTGCGGGACGATCGTGCTCTCGATGTCGGACGAGATACCCGTACCGCGCGTGCGGAACAGGGAGTCCATCTCGTCGAAGAACACGATCACCGGCACGCCCTCTTCGGACTTCTCACGCGCGCGCTGGAAGATGAGGCGGATCTGGCGCTCGGTCTCGCCGACGTACTTGTTGAGCAACTCCGGACCCTTGATGTTGAGGAAGTAAGACCGTGTCGATTCGTTGCCGGTCTTCTCCGCGACACGCTTGGCCAACGAGTTCGCGACGGCCTTCGCGATCAGCGTCTTGCCACACCCCGGCGGTCCGTACAGCAGAATGCCCTTCGGCGGCTGGAGCTCGTGCTCGTGGAAGAGCTCGGCGTACAGGTACGGGAGCTCGACCGCGTCGCGAATCTGCTCGATCTGGTCGTCGAGTCCACCGACGTCGTCGTACGTCACGTCGGGCACCTCTTCGAGGACCAGCTCTTCCACTTCGGGGCGTGGCAGCCGTTCCACCACGAGACCGGAGCGGGCATCCATCAACAGGTGGTCGCCCGAGCGCAGCTTCTCGCCGATCAGCGCGCCCGCGAGCTCGCACACGCGCTCCTCGTCGGCGCGTCCGATCACGAGCACTCGGCGGGCGTCGTCCATGAGCTCCTTGAGCACGACGACTTCGCCGGAGATCTCAAGCCCGCGAGCGAGCACCACGTTCAGCGACTCGTTGAGCGCAACCTCCTGGCCCCGCTCCATCGCCTCGAGGTCGACCTCGGGGTGGACCGCGACGCGCATCTTGCGGCCGGCCGTGAAGATGTCGACGGTGCCGTCGTCGTTGGAGGCGAGGAAGGTGCCGTACGCCGAGGGCGGCATCGTGAGCTTCTCGACCTCTTCGCGCAGCGCCGCGATGTGCTCACGCGCTTCGCGGAGCGTGGCCGAGAGGCGCTCGTTCTGCGACACCGCTTGGGCGAGCTGGCCCTTGGCCTCGAGCAAGCGCTCCTCGAGCGTCCGGACACGCTTGGGGGCGTCTTGAAGCCGACGCCGGAGGACCACAACCTCTTCCTCCAACGCCTTGAGCTGTGACTGGAGGTCACCGACCTGGCGCTCGTACTCGGCGAGGCGCCGCTCGTGCTCCGCCGTCACGTGACACCTCCAGGCCCCGGATTGGGCTGTTTTCCGGGATTCGCGGACACTACACCGATGATTTCAGCACGCCGTGGCACCTCGGCCGGCCACATTTACCCCGCCACGGCTTGAGAAATGCGGAACGTCGGTCTACCCTGATTCGAGCACCCCGAGAAGGAGATGCTCTCGACCATGAAGGTCTGGATCGATCAAGACCTCTGCACCGGCGACGGTCTCTGCGAGGAGATCGCACCCGACGTGTTCACCCTTCTCGACGACGGACTCGCGTACGTGAAGGAAGGTGCGAAGGTCTTCAGCGAGCCGGGCGGTGCCGAAGGTCTCGCCGCGGTTCCCGCCGGCATGGAAGAAGCTGTCATCGAGTCGGCCGAAGAGTGCCCAGGAGAGTGCATCTTCATCGAAGTGGACTAGCCCCAGGGCGAGCCGCCCTGGTGAGCAGCTAGCCGACCAAGCACCGGCCAGTTCCTACTGGCGTCGCCGCGTCCGCGTTGATCGTTTCGATGATCCCCTCTGCCACTTCGCCGTGGGTGAGCGCGTAGGCGGTGCTGTCGGCCCCGGGATCGACCGCGAATGCCACGCCGACGACCCGCCCCTCCGCGTCGAACAGCGGTCCACCCGAGTCGCCCGGTGCCAGCGCGGCAGCGAGCACGTACACCTCACGCACGGTGGACGCACTTCGGTAGATGTTCGTACCTTCAGCGAGGATCTCCTCGGCGATGCGCGCCGGCGACTGCCGGAGCGAGCCGCCTCCTGGGTATCCCATCACGGCTCCCGCCGCGTCGAGATCGCCGTCGGCTTGTGGCAGGGCGTCGAGGTCGAGGCTTGGCACGCGCAGCACGGCCAGATCCCGCTCCGAGTCGAACAGCACAACGAGGGCGTCAAGTCGCCGCCCTGCCGTGGTGAAGACCGTCGTTTGCTGCTCGCCCGCGACCACGTGTGCATTCGTGACCACGAGGTCCGACGCGACCACCCACCCGCTCCCCTGCTGGATGAGGTCGCACGCGCGCCCCTCGATCTTCACCACCGATCGCGCGACGCGCGCCGCGATGCCGGGGAGGAGCCCGCCTCCGGGCGGTGGGCCCACATCTTCGGGCCGGTCGTGCAGATCGAACACGCCGGGGAACGGCGCAGCGTCGACGAGACGCCCGAGCGTCTCGAGCGAGTCCGGTGGTGCTGGTGCGTACCGATCCACCGCGCGCACGATCGCCGAGCCGCGCGCTGTGCGAGCCGGCCAACCGGGTGCGCTGGCGAGCGCGGGCGTGAGGAGCCAGATGATCACGAAGATCGCGAATCCACCCGCGAGCGCACCCCCGGTGCGATCCGCCACGCTCAGGATGCCTCTCGCCGGTAGGTGGCGACGGAGCAGCGATCCGATCGCGATCCCGACGGTCTGGCCGATCACCGTCATGAGGAAGAGGAAGGCCAGCGAGCCGACCAGCCGGGTCGAGGGTGTGGAGCTGCGCAGCTCGTTGGCGACGTCGTCCACGAACAGGACTCCGACGATCACACCGACGGACAGACCGAGCCATGACAGGGCGCGGGTCATGAGCCCGTAGCGATACCCGGCGTAGGCCGCGCCACACGCGACCAGCGTGATGACTGCGTCGAGCCAGTTCACCCGCTGGGAACGAGCAACCGCGCGCTGGTGAGGAAGCCCGTGTGCGCAACCATGCGATGGTCTGGACGCACCGATTGACCCTCGACGTGCCATGTCCGGTGCAGGACCTCGAGGCTCTGCGCCATGCCGAACGCCGACTCTTCGAGCTCTTCGCGCAGACGCGCGACTTGACCGATCGTCGGCAGATACGCGATGAGAATGCCGCCGGGGCGCAACGCGGACTCCGCGTGCTTCACCACGCGCCACGGCTCGGGTAGGTCGAGGACGACACGATCGAGCTCGTCTTCGTCGATCCCGTCATACACGTCGCGTACCGTCACGTGGAGCGGGACGTCTGCACCGAGCAGTCCCTCGACGTTGCGCCGGGCGCGCTCGGCAAAGTCGTCGCGGATCTCGTAGCCGATGACGCGACCCGTGGGACCGATCGCACGCAGCAATGCCATCGTCAAAGCACCCGAGCCGACGCCAGATTCGAGCACCACCGCCCCCGGAAAGATATCTCCCAGCACGAGGATCGGTCCGAGGTCCTTCGGATAGATCACCTGCGCGCCCCGCGGCATCTCCAGCACGTACTCAGCCAGCGTCGGCCGCACCGCCACAAGGCGCGCGCCGAGGGTCGTTCGCACGGTCATGCCCTCCGGGGCACCGATGAGATCGTCGTGGCGAACCACGCCGGTGTGCAGGTGGAACTCGCCACCAGCTGCCAGCGTCACCAGATGTCGCCGACGCTTCGCGTCGACGAGCAGCACTCGATCCCCTGACTCGAACGCGCCCGGCACCCGCTACTCCTCGTCTCTGGTCGAAGCGCTCGAAGCACGCTCCTGGAGACGACAGAACGCGCAGACCTCACCCGTCGTCGGACTTCCACATTCACGGCACGCGCCGAGCGCTTCGCGCTCCTCGCTCGCGACGGATTCGAATCGCGAGTGCGCGCGCTCGAGGAACCCGAACAAGAACGCCGACTTCGATCCCGGCGACCGGTCTTCGAGCGCGTTGAGCACCTCCTTGTACCCGAGGTGGCGGTTGCCCTCGGCCATCGGGCACTCCTCGACCTGGTAGTCGATCGATTGCAGCACGCAGTACGCAGCCATCTCGCGCTCGCCGAGCCGCACCAAAGGCTTCACCTTGCGCACGAAGCCCGGCGCGGCGGGAAGCACCGGGTGCTGTCGCCCGAGATACCCGGTCTCCCACCGCAGCACGTTGCCCAAGAGGACAGCGGCCTCGTCATCGAGGTTGTGGCCGGTCGCAACGATGTCGTAGCCGTGGTCCCGTGCAAAGGCGTTGAAGACGTGACGCTTCGACAATCCACACGCACCACACGGTGAGCGATGCGTCGCTGAGGCCGCCGCCGGCACCGTGAAGCCGAGGTCGCTGCCGAGGTCCACCTCGTGGAGCTTGCGACCATGGGCAGCGGCATACGCGCGCGCATAGCCGAGCGATTCGTCGGAGTACTCGTCGATGCCGAGCCCGAGATACAGGCCGTCGACGTCGTGGCCGAGTTCGGCGAGCAGGTCCCAGAGGGCGAGCGAGTCCTTGCCGCCCGAGACTGCGACCACCACCCGGTCACCCTCCTCGATCATGTGGTGGTCGTGCAGCGCACGCCGGACTTGCTCGCGGCAGTGAACGAGGAAGTGGTCTCGGCAGAAACCCGCGTTGTGGCGACGGATGTCGATCACTGCCGGCCCGCGGCACACGCGGCACTTCATGGCCGTGCCCCACCGGAGATGACCGGACGGATCTCCAACCTGCCTCGCTCGCTCTCTGCGACTCCATTGGTCGCCGCCGCGAGCGCCGGCTCCTGCGGGAGCGGTCGGCAAAGCCGCCGCTCTCCGCGCCGGGATACCCGTCTCGCGGGCGTTCGCTCGCTGGGCGAGCTCCCTTCGGTCGCCGCGACTGCACCACCTGATATGACCGGACGGATCTCAACGTGTGCGGCGTCTTCGAGGCGCGCGTCGTGAGTGACGAGCTCTTCGCCCACGATGACGAGCACTGACTCCGGGTTCAGCTCGAGACGCTGAAGGAGCGCGGCGACTGTCAGCGGACCGGGCATCTCGAGCTCGCGCCGCGGGTTGCGCAGCAGGATCTTCACCCTCGAAAGGCTACCGGCGTGTCCGCTTGCCGCGACCACCATCGTGACGAGCCACGGTGCGCACTTCGATCCCCTGTCCGGGCTTCAACTCGGTCGTGAACACCGTCTCGGGCTGTTCGGTGAAGATCCGCCGAGCGATCTGGAGGGCTGCTGCGGTCATTCCTACATAGAGCCAACCGCGCGATCCGTCACGTAACCCGCGACGCAAACCGGTGCGCATGAGCTTCGCGACGATCGCTGCCATCGCCGACCCTCAGACGCGACGAACTTCGACGATCGTCCGGCGACGTCGACCGCGCCGACGCCCCATCAGGTACGCGATGCCGACCGCTGCCACGGCCGCGGCCACGCCAACCCCGCGGCCGATGCCCCGAGCCGTGTCCGCGCCGGCGCGGCCCTCGCCTTGAACCTCCCGAAACTTCGCCTCCAGATCGTCACGCGTGATCGCGCGTGACACACCGACGTTGCTCATGTCTTCTTCTCCTTGCGTTCCTTGCGCTCGCGCCGTGAACGGCGCGCCATCCAGGTGACCATCCCGCCAACGATCAACAGAACGAACGTGATGCCGTACGGCGCCCACGACCAGTCGCCTTCGAACGTGTCGCCCGTCTCGGTTTGGAGCGCACGGAGCGCGCCAACACCCAAGAGCAACGCGCCGAGCCCCAGGAGCAACGCCCCGGCGATCCCGAACGCGATGTAGCGCCCGAGCTGACGCAAGGGCACGACCGTCTCTTGCTTGACGTACGTGACGATCAGATCGCGCAGTTCGAGCACGAGCTGCGGGAGCGGCGCGCTCGGTGCTCCTCCGGTCGCGTCGCCAGTGTCCGCCATCAGCGGGCGAGTCTACGGTTCCGAGCGACCAGGTTCCCCGGCCGGGCGCGGCACGAGCTGATCGCCCGCGGGGGCGTCGGGGAACGTGGCGATGATCGTCGCGATCTGGCTGCGCAGCCCGATCCCACCGGTCTCGGTGAAGGCTCCGTTCGCGATGAACGCGAACCGCAAAGGACGCCCGACCTCGATGAGCCCTACCAAGCCGGTGACGCCGTCCAGCGACCCGGTCTTGCCTCGGAGCTTGCCCTCGAGCACGGTCCCGTCGAGCTGCTCCACGAGCGTGCCGGACTGCCCCGCGACCGCCAGTCCGCTCCACAACGCAGCGAACTCGGGTTCGGCACCGAGATCCAACGTTGCATCGAGCAGCTGGCACGTCACCCGGTTCCCGCGGTCGAGACCGGAGCCGTCGACGATCGCGAGGTTCGCCGTTGGGAGTCCGAGCTCGTTGAGCGTCTGCGTGATCGCTTGGATACCCGCGGCGGTCGTCCCCTGTTGCGTCACCTGGAGCCCGATCTCGCGGGTGAGGAGTTCCGCTCCGAGGTTGTCGCTGGCGCTGATCATCTCGCCGATGACCGCGGACATCGGTGGCGACTCGATCGTCGCGATCTCCACGGCCCCCTTGGGTGACGTTCCCCGATCTGCGCCGCGCCCGATCGTGACGCCGCGCGCCTCCAACAGGCGTCCGAGTTCGGCCGCCGCGAACACGGCAGGGTCCGGCACCGGGATCGGGGTCGGTTGCAGCTGGCTGAAGCCGCCGTTCACGGTCAGCGCGCCGAGCGGGCCCACCTGCCCTTCCGTGCGGTACGTGTCCTTCCACGTCGGGAGGTATCGCAACGTCTCGTAGCGCGAGTCGTCACCGACGATGCCGCCGGGAATCGTGCGCACGCCCGCAGCAACCAAGGAGTCGGCCAACGCGCTGAACGACGTGGTTGGCATGCCTCGGAGCTCGGGCAGCTGCTCTCGAAGCGCCTGCGCCTCCGGGGTCATGAGGAGGAAGTCGCCGCCGCCCACGAGCCAGAGCCGCTCGATCACACCATCCTTGGGCGCGGCCGCGGCAACGGCTCGCGTCACGAGATGCGCGTCCGCACCGAGTACAGCGAGCGCGACCGCACCCGTGACGAGCTTCTCGGTCGAGGCCGGCACGAGCGGAACGTCGGGCGAGCGCACAGCGATCGGCGCGCCCCCCTCATCGACGACGAAACATGCGTCGACTCCCACAACGGCAGCATCGAGCGCGATCTGGAGGCGTTGGCCACCAACGGCGTCGACAATCGGCTGGGGGACCCGGCGGGGTGACCACACGGGCGTGGCGACCGCTCCTCGGTTCACGGCCTCGACCGTCGCATCACTTCGTCGGATGCCGAGGAACGCGCACACGCCCGCGACCACGGCAAGCACGACGGCCAGCGTTCGAGTCGGGGTCATGTCGTCGTCCGCTCGCGTCGCGCGCGATGGCGTGCATAGTGCCAGAGGTGCTCCAAGGCGATCACGGCGCGATGCGCCGACGGGTAGCACAGGCGCCCGGTGGCTCGAACCGTGCGCGGGCCGGCATTCGAGGGATCCGTGACCGCGAGCTCGGTTGCAGTGAGGACTGGCTTCCCTGTCGTCGCGCTGACGTCGGCCGCGGCTTCGGCGAAGCGTTCGTCTTGACGCTCGTGGTACGCAACGATGCGCTCGAGCCCGTGAGCCGGCCAAAACCGCCCGTCGCGCATGAGACGCGCCTGGTTCGACTGGATCCCAAGCCCGAGATAGATCACCGCGTCGACATCGTCGTGTCGCGCGACGAGATCGAGCACCTCGGGGATCGTGTCGCGCGTCTCGGCCCCGGCGAAGTCGATTGGGTTGCTGCGACTCCAGCGCGGCGGCAGGCGAAGGTCGATCTCGGCGCGGAGGTCGTCTGGGAGCGCGACGAGATCGAGTGACGAGCGGCTGATCACATCAGCGGTGACGACTCCCCACCCGCCCGCCGTGGTCACGACGGCGACACGCGGCCCGCGTGGGAGTGGTTGCGTCGCGAATGTGGCTGCCGCGTCGAACGCTTCCTCGATCGTGGCGGTCCTGGTGATGCCGGCTTGGCGACACATGCCGTCGAAGACACGATCGTCTGAGGCGAGCGCACCAGTGTGGGAAGAAGCAGCACGCGCTCCGCCGCCGGTCGTACCACCCTTGAGGAGCACGAGCGGCATGGCTGCTGAGGCCGATCGCGCCCGGTCGAAGAAGGTCCGACCGTCGCCCACATCCTCTACATACGCCAATGCGACTCGCGTCTCGGGATCGGAGGCGTAGTACTCGAGGAGGTCGGCCACGGTGACGACTGCGGCGTTCCCGGCCGAGACGGCGCGACTGACGCCCACTCCTGTTGCCACCGCGTAGTTCTGGAACGAGGACACGAAGTTGCCCGACTGGCTCGCGATCCCGATTGGGCCTCGCGGCGGGTTCGGAGCGACGATCTGGGCACACAGCTGCGCGGGCGTCGATACCACCCCTTGCCCGTTCGGGCCGACGAGCAGGATTCCGAGCTCTCGAGCCACCGCGACGAGCTCGGCTTCGGCGGCGCGCCCCTCCGGCCCCGCCTCGCCATAGCCCGCTGACGTGACGAAGGCGGCGCGCGCGCCCCGGGCCGCGCATGCGCGCAGCAGCTCCACGTTCGCCGCGGCCGGCGTGCAGACGAAGACCAGGTCGAAGACGGCGTCCTCGGGCAGGTCAGCGACGGAGGGCGCCATCGGGACACCCAGCACCTCGCCACCATCGAGGTTCGTCCCGAACACGGAGCCCGCGTATCCCTGCGTGAGGATGTTGTGGAGCGCGACGAAGCCGAACTTGCCCGGGTGGTTGGACACGCCGGCGACGAGGACACCTCGGGGCGCGAAGAGCGCGTCGAAGTCTCCGGATCGCTCGGCTTCGGTCATGCACCGACCTCGACCAACGCGTCCACGGCAACCGGTCGGCCGTTCGCGATCACGAGCGGGTTCACGTCGACCGACTCGATGTCCGGGCGTGCGACGGCGAGTCGCGAGAGTCCTTGCAAGACTTCTGCCACGGCCTGTCGGTCGAGGGCAGCCTCACCGCGTATCGCGCTGAGCAGCGCTTGGCCATCGAGCGCGTCGAGCATCTCGAGTGCGTCGACCTCGTCAATCGGGACGAGGGCAAACGCCACATCGGCGAGTGCTTCCGCGTACACACCACCGATCCCGACCATGACGCACGGCCCGAACTGCGGGTCTCGGTGCACGCCCGCGATGAGCTCCCGGCTACCGCTCACCATCGCCGCGACGAGCAAGGTGACGTCGCCATCCTCGGGACGAGTGTTGGCAAGCAGCTCGACCGCGGCCGACTCCACCGCGTGTGGCGTCGTGAGCGAGAGCCGCACGAGTCCGCGCTCCGTCTTGTGGGCGATGCCCTCGCCGTTGATCTTCAGCGCCACCGGGTAACCGAGCTCCTCGGCGGCACCTGCCGCTGCGGCGGGGTCCGCGGCCACGAGCTCGTCCACCACCGGGACGCCGAACTCGGCCACCAGTCGTTTCGACTCGTGCTCACTCAACATGCGCCCCACGACGGGTCGCCCCTCAGACAGCGCGCTCGTGGCCGCGCCAGAACTCGTCACGGAGCGTCCGCTTCAGCAGCTTGCCGGCGTCGGTACGCGGGAGCTCGGCGCGGATCTCGAACGTGCGCGGTCGCTTGTAGCCGGCGAGTCGCCCGGCAACGAAGGCGTGCAAGTCGTCTGGCGTCGGCGCGGTTCCTACCTTCGGCTGGACGATCGCGTACACGCTCTCGCCCCACTCGTCATCGGGTATCCCGAAGACGGCAGCGTCGAGGACGTCGGGATGTTCGTGCAGCACCGCTTCGATCTCGGCCGGATAGATGTTCACACCGCCGGAGATGATCATGTCCTTCTTGCGGTCGCAGATGTGCACGTATCCCTCGTCATCGAGGTACGCCACGTCGCCGACGGACTTCCACTCTCCCCCGCTCAGCTCTGGGAGCCGTTCCTCCGTCCGGTGGTACCCGTCCATCGCTAGCCGCGTGCGGATGAACAGCTCGCCAGGTTCATCGACTGCAGCTTCGACGCCGTCGTCCCGCACGATCTTCACGTCGATCGCGCCGTAGGTCTTCCCACACGATCCGGGTTTGCGGAGCTGGTCCTCGGGCTTGAGCACGGTCACGACACCGAGCTCGGTCGATCCGTACACCTCGTAGAGGAAGCCGTCGCCGAGCTTCTCGATCACTTCCTGCTTCAACGCGTATGGCACGGGCGCAGCGTTCGCGACGAGCGAGCGCATGGTGGAAAGTTCAGCCTTCGCGAGCTCCTCGGCTGGCAGGCTCACGATGCGCTTGAGCTGTGTCGGCGCCGAGAACGAGTTCGTGACCCCGTAGTCCTTGACGAGACGAAGCCACGCGACCGGGTCGAAGCGTCGGAGGACCACCACGAGGCATCCGAGTGTGTGGTTCAGCGACGCCCACGCCAACGGTCCCGAGTGGTACAGCGGTCCGGTCGTGACATGGACCTCGTTGCCCGGTTGGAGCCCGATCTCGGACAACAGCGTGAGCACCGTCTCGGGATCGGTACTCGTGCGCAGCGCGCCCTTGGGCTTCCCCGTCGTGCCTGACGTGTAGATCATCGCGGCGCCGGCGCTCGCATCTGGTGCAGCCTTTGGCTCGGTTGTGGGCTGACCCTCGAGCGTCTCCGCCCATGAGCGCATCCCAGCCGGCACGTCGCCGCCGTACACGATCACCTCGCGCAGCTTCGGCAACTGATCCCGGACGCTTGCCAGCATCGGGGCCTGCTCGGCGTCGATGACGACCAGCGTGGCGTCGGAGTTGTCAATCACGTACGCCATCTCGTCGGCGGTGAACCGGTACGACAGCGGCACCGCGACCAGCAAGCTCTTTCGAGCGGCGTGGATCGTCACCAGCACTTCGAGCGAGTTGGGCCCGCACCACACCAGACGCTCACCCGGCCGTGCGCCGAGCGCGAGCATGCCGTTCGCGAGCTGGTTGACCTGCGCATCGAGCTCGGCGAACGTCGTGATCGATGGCCGACCGCCGCCGGCCGCGTCGACGATGACGGCGGGTGACTCACCGATCGCGGCGGCGTGCATCGTCAGAGGATCAGGCACTCTCGCTGTGCTCCCACTCGTCTCGAGCTTGTCGACCGGCTCTGCTCAGCCCGCCGCGTCGGCACCAAAGCGCCGGTAGCCTACGTCGGTGGCCGCGACGACCGTGCTCGCCGCGGTCATCTGCCCTCCCGGTCCTCCACGCGTCGGTTGGGTCGCGATCGCCGACGGGATCATCGTGGAGGTCGGCGATGGGCGGCCCCCGGGCGGAGCACACGACCTCGGGTCAAAGATCCTGGCGCCGGGCTTCATCGACCTCCAGGTCAACGGTGTTCGCGACGTCGACTTTCGTACCGCAACACAGGAGCAGTGGCGACGCGCAAGCAACGCGCTGGCGCGATGCGGGACGACCGCGTTCTGCCCGACATTTGTCAGCACAAACCTCGCCGACTACGACGCAATGCTCACCCGCGCCGCGGCAGCACGCGCCGACTCAGCCGCCGAGCCCGGCCACGCGTCGATCCTCGGCATCCATCTGGAAGGACCGTTCCTCGGTGGAGCACCGGGCGCGCACCGGCGCGACGTGCTCGTGCCCGCGGACCTGGCCTGGCTGAACGCGCTCCTGCTCACACACGCCGACCTCGTGCGAGTCGTGACGCTCGCTCCCGAGGCCGATCTGGGTCTCACGGCGACCCGAACCCTCAGCACCGCCGGGGTGATCGTGGCCCTGGGTCATTCGACAGCTACGTACGACGAGGCCATCGCAGCTGCGGATGCGGGCGCGACGGTCGTCACGCACCTGTTCAACGGAATGGGTCCGTTCCATCACCGCGAACCTGGGCTCGTCGGTGCCGCGCTCGATGACGACCGCCTCACTCCAACATTGATCGCGGATCTCGTGCACGTGCACCCCGCGTCACTCCGTCTGGCCATCGCGCGCAAGGCGAACATCGCCCTGGTGAGCGACGTCGTCGCCGACGACGGGCACGACCAGGAAGCTGTTCGAACGGCCGACGGCCGGCTCGCGGGAGCAACGACGCTGCTCGACCGCGCCGTTGGAAACGTCGTCATGCTCGGCGAGTCGATCGAACGGGCGATCACGATGGCCACCGCGGTTCCGGCTCGAGTCGCAGGGTTCGGCGACCGCGGCACGATCGCCGTCGGCAATCGGGCCGATCTCGTGGCACTCGACCCCACATCACTCACCGTCGAGGACGTCTGGATCGCGGGCGATCACGTTCGCGACAACCCGCGATCTAGCGTGTCAGCGTGAACCAGTTCGCGGCCGCACTGTCGCGGCATCCGCTCGCTGCACACGCGGTGGGCGAGACGGCGGGCTCGGTCATGGAGCAGCTCGACGGTGAGGACCCCGATCTCGTCGTCTGCTTCGCGTCACCGCACTTCGTCGGCGCGCTCGACGACCTCGTTCATGCGTTGCGCAACCTCTTGAACCCGCGCGTGCTGCTCGGCGCCACCACCGTGGCCGTGATCGGCAACGCCGAGGAGGTCGAGGACGAACCGGCGTTCTCGTTGTTCGCGGCGTCCCTGCCCGAAGCACAGATCACACCGACGACCCTGACCGTGGAGCAGACGCCAGACGGTCCCGCCATCGTCGGCTGGCCCGACCTCGATGGCGCACCACCCACGCTGCTGCTCCTCGCCGATCCATTCACCTTTCCGGTCGATGCGTTTCTGCGACGGCTCGACGAGGACCGCCCCGGCTTGCGCATCGTCGGCGGTGTCGCATCGGCCAACATGCGCCCCGGCGGGAACCGTGTCGTCCTCGACGCTGACGTGCGCGAGACCGGGGCAGTGGGCGTGTTCATCGACGGCGCGGACATCGAACCGGTCGTGTCTCAAGGCTGCCGTCCCATCGGCCAGCCCTTCGTCGTGACCAGTGCGGAACGAAACTTCATCGCCGAGCTCGGTGGGCGCCCGGCAATCGAGCGATTGCAGGAGCTCGCGGAAGGGCTCGAAGAGGAAGACCGAGAGCTCGTCCGCCACGGCCTGCACCTCGGCGTGGTCGTCGACGAGCATCAGCCATCCTTCGGTCGAGGGGACTTTCTCGTGCGCAACATCGTCGGTGCGGACCGTACGACCGGCGCGCTCGCGTTGGGCGACGAGGTGGCCGTGGGCCAGACCGTCCAGTTCCAGGTGCGCGACGCGGCTGCGGCCGACGAGGATCTGCGGTCGCTCCTCGCGGACGCCGCGGCTGCAGCTGCGCTCGTCTTCACCTGCAACGGGCGGGGCCGGCATCTCTTCGGAGTGCCTGACCACGACGCCGGGGTCGTGGCCGAGCTCCTCGGGCCCATCCCCGCCGCCGGTGCCTTCTGCGCGGGCGAGATCGGGCCGATCGGTGGCCGCAACTTCCTGCACGGCTTCACCGCGAGCCTCGCCCTGTTCACGTGATCCAATCTTCGGGTACTCCAGCTCATATGGCACGCCACGATTCGCTTGCCGCGCCATAGTGGAGATCGGAGCAGCCGAGCGCTCCCAACGGGACGGGGCCGGGTAACCCGGCCCCGAGCGAACGCGACCATGAAGGAGGAACGGGTGGCGGTCAGCGAGCTCGAGCAACGCGGGATCAACGTGGTCCGCGGGCTGGCGATCGACGCGGTACAGCAGGCCAACTCTGGGCACCCGGGCACACCCCTCGCACTTGCCCCGCTCGCCCACGTGCTGTTCACACGCGTGATGCGCTACGACGCAGGTGCGCCCGAGTGGCCTGACCGCGACCGCTTCGTGCTCTCGGCCGGACACGCATCGATGCTGCTCTACGCGATGTTGTACGTGACCGGCTTCGGGCTCGAGCTTGACGACCTGCGCGCGTTCCGCCAGCTCGGCTCGCGCACTCCTGGTCATCCGGAGTACCGGCACACGCCCGGTGTCGAAGTGACGACGGGGCCCCTTGGCCAAGGGT
The DNA here is from genome assembly GCA_040881685.1 of Acidimicrobiia bacterium. Classification (NCBI taxonomy): domain Bacteria; kingdom Bacillati; phylum Actinomycetota; class Acidimicrobiia; species Acidimicrobiia bacterium. Next base: position 92,483 of record JBBECS010000050.1, read on the forward strand.
TCGGCAACGGGGTGGGGATCGCACTCGCCGAGGCCAACCTGCGCGCGCGATTCGGTCCTGAGGTCACCGACCACCACGTGTTCACCATCTGCTCGGACGGAGACCTCGAAGAGGGCGTGAGCCACGAAGCCGCGTCCCTGGCTGGTCACCTCGGCCTCGGTCGGCTCGTCTACGTGTACGACGACAACCACATCTCGATCGACGGTCCCACCGAGCTCTCGTACACGGACGACGTACCGAAGCGCTTCGAGGGATACGGCTGGCACATCGTGCAGCTGGGTGAGGTTGCCAACGATGTCGACGCCATCGAAGCCGGCTTGCGCGATGCCATCGCCGAGGACGATCGCCCGAGTCTCGTGATCTTGCGCAGCCACATAGGCTGGCCTTCACCGAAGTACACCGACAGCGAGTTCGCCCACGGAAACCCGCTCGGCGAGGACGAGGTGTGCGCGGTCAAGGAGATCCTCGGACTTCCGGTCGACGAGCCGTTCTTCGCTCCCGACGATGTGATCGCGTTCTATCGCGATGCCGGCACTCGTGGTCGCACGGCGCGTGAGGAGTGGGAACAGCGGCGGGCTGCCCTGCGCGACTCCGAAGCCAATCTTGCAGAGGAGTACGAGGCGTGTCTTGGGTCCCGCGGGCTGCCGGGGTGGGAAGCGAAGCTCCCGAGCTGGCCGGCGGGCGAACAGGTGGCCACGCGGTCTGCGTGCTCGGACGTGCTCGGGGCGATCCTCGACGTCGTTCCGGGCATCGTGTCGGGAGGTGCCGACCTCACGGGCAACACCGGAACCGAGCTCAAGGACGCACCGGTCATCGCGACACACGACTTCGGTGGTCGACAAGTGCACTGGGGTGTTCGCGAGCACGGCATGGGCAGCGTGATGAACGGCATGGCCGTCAGCCACACCGTCCCCGTGGGCGGCACGTTCTTCTGCTTCTCCGACTACATGCGCCCCGCGGTTCGGCTTGCGGCGCTCTCCGGGTACAAGTCCGCATTCGTGTGGTCACACGATTCGATCGGCCTCGGCGAAGACGGTCCGACTCATCAGCCGGTCGAGCACCTCGCGTCACTGCGAGCGATGCCCGGTCTTCGGGTCATCCGACCGGCCGATGCGAACGAGGTCGCGCAAGCGTGGCGAGTGCATCTCGAGGGCGACGGACCGACCGCGATCATCCTCACGCGCCAGAAGCTCCCCGTGCTCGAGGGGACTGCCGAGCGTTGTGCCGCCGGCGTGGCGGCTGGCGGGTACAAGCTGGTCGACGAGACCGGCGGCGCGCCCGACCTGGTGCTCGTCGCGAGCGGATCAGAGGTCTCGTTGTGCGTCGACGCGCGCGAGGCACTCACGGCAGATGGCATCTCCTGTCGCGTCGTGTCGATGCCGTCGTGGGAGCTGTTCGAGGCGCGATCACGCGACGAGCGTGGTCGCGTGCTGCCGCCAGGTGTGCCGACGCTGGCCGTCGAGGCCGGAGCCACCCTCGGCTGGGACCGATACGCCAACGACGTGATCGGCATCGACCACTTCGGTACGTCGGCACCGGGAGCAACCGCGATGACTCATTTCGGCTTCACCGCCGAGCATGTCGTGCAGCGCGCCCGGGCGCTGCTCGGCCGCTGACTCAGGGAAGGACGAGCAAATGGCGTCGAACATCGCTGCGCTCAACGACTTCGGCCAGAGCCCCTGGTACGACAACCTCACGCGCGAGCTGCTGCAGGACGGAGGGCTCGCCAAGCTCTTCAAGGACGACGGCATCCGGGGCGTCACGTCGAATCCCACGATCTTCGAGAAGGCGATGGGCACAGGTGACGTCTACGACGAAGGCTTGGCGACGTGTGCGAAGGACGGTCTGGGGATCGAGGAGTCGTATTGGCGTCTCGTCACCGAAGACGTCGCGAGCGCGGCCGACCTGCTCCGGCCGGTGTACGAAGCCTCGGGCGCCGCCGATGGATTCGTCTCGCTGGAGGTGTCGCCCGACCTGGCGCACGACACCGGCGGCACCTGCGCACAGGCCAAGGAGCTGTTCGAGGATCTCGGGCGACCCAACGTGATGATCAAGGTCCCAGCGACCAAGGAAGGGCTTCCTGCGATCACGGCCACGATCGCCGAGGGGATCAACGTGAACGTCACCCTCATCTTCGCGTTGCAACGCCACGCTGAGGTGATCGACGCCTACCTGACTGGTCTCGAGCAGTTGGCGGCAGCGAATGGCGATCTCGCCCGCGTGTCGTCGGTGGCCTCCTTCTTCGTGAGCCGCGTCGACACCGAGACCGACCGACGCCTCCCAGAGGGTCACGAGCTGCGCGGCAAGACCGCAGTCGCCAACGCCAAGCTCGCCTACCGGTTGTTCACTGAGTCGTTCGCCGGTGAGCGCTGGGAGGCACTCGCCACGAAGGGCGCCCGACTGCAGCGTCCACTTTGGGCATCGACCTCGACGAAGAACCCGGACTATCCCCCGACGCTCTACGTCGACGAGCTCATCGGGAAACACACCGTGAACACGCTCGCGCAGGCGTCGGTCGACGCGCTCCACGAAGGCAAGGCCACACTGCGCGCCGACACCGTCGAGCACGACGTCGCCAGCGCGCACCAGGTCATCGACGCGCTTGCGGATGCCGGGGTTGACTTCGACGACGTAACGGCCACCCTCGAGCGCGAAGGCGTTGCGTCGTTCTCAGCCAGCTTCCACGACGCCTTCAACACCCTCGAGAAGAAGCGCGCAGAAGTTACGTAGAGCGTGTCGCAAGCGCCGCCGCGGCGCGCAAGTGCTCGGTGATGTCGTCGAGGGTTGCGTTGGCGTTGATCCCGCTCGGGTTGGGCATGACGTAGACCGGTCGGTGACCGAAGCCTTGCCTCTGCTCCCCCGCCTTCGCCTTCGGGTCGATCGCCGCGCGCCAGCCGGCGAAGCCGACGAAGCACACCGCGTTCGGCTGAAGCCATCGGACGAGGCGCTCGACGCGGGCAACGCCGTCGATGTAGTCGGCCTTGGACAGCGCGTCGGCCGACTTCGTGGCCCGCTTCACGAGGTCCGTCATCCCCATCCCGTGCTCGCTGAGCGCGTGCGCGGGCTCACGGTCACGAGAGACCAGTCCGGCAGCCAACGCCGCGGGCCAGAAGCGGTTGCCGGGCCGGGCGAAGCCGACACCGACATCCGCCGCGTATTCGCTCGGATTCAGGCCACAGACCAACAACTCCATGTCTGGCCGGACAAAGTCAGGGAGGGTTCGTGCTCGTGTCGCGTGCACGTTGATCCATTCGCCTTCGAGCACCATCTCGTCGACCGTGAAGCCGGCACCGACCACGACGTCGCGCAACGGCTCCGTGTCCCATTCGGCGAAGAGTCGCCCTGCGAACTCGTCGTCGGGGATCTCGCCTTCGTTCGATCCGGGTCGGAACGTGAACGCGGCGGGGGCGCTCACCTCGAGCGCGCGATGCAGCTCCATGAGGGCGTACGGGAGGCGCGCCCGGCGCACATGGAGATAGCTCGCCCGCGCCCATGAGCCCCCGACGCTGCCTCGCCGGAACGGAAGTGCCTCGAGATCGGCTTGCATCGGGAGTGCATCAGGTGCCGCGTCCCGAGCGAGCGCAACCATGGCGTACGCCGCGTCCAGCGCCACGACCGGATTCCCGAGATGCTCGAGGTGGAGACCGGCTCCACAGCCGACATCGATCCGCGCGGCCCCGCGCCTCACCTCTTCGCCCAACGCTCGCGCGCGCTCCGGAAAGCGCGCTGGCCGACGATCGCGCCACTCCTGCGCTCGTTGCTCGTACACGTCGACGGTGTCTCGATCCACCGGCCGTATCATCGCCCACGTGGAGGGCACGATCGAGGTGGTTCCCGATGTCGCGCAGGCATTCGCCGCGCTCCTCGTCGCCGAGGCACCGCGCTCGCTCGCACTGTCAGGCGGCGACACGGCTCGTCGCTCCTACGAGCTCCTCGTCACCGCGGACCTGGACTGGGCCAAGGTCGATGTGCTCTTCGGCGACGAGCGGTGGGTTCCGCTCGGTGATCCCGACTCGAACGAAGGCATGGCCCGCGTCAGCTTCCTCGATCAGGTGGGACCACACGAGGTGCACTCGATGCGAGAGGCGGGGACGACGCCGGAGACAGCGGCTTTGGCGTACGACGAGCTACTTCAGGGCTTGCCCACACTCGACGTCGTGCATCTCGGCCTCGGCGAGGATGCCCACACCGCGTCGCTCTTCCCAGGGTCCCCCGCACTCGACGAGTCCGCACGCCTGGTCGTCGCGACCGGAGACGAGCTTCATCCACACCGGAGGCTGACGTTCACCTTCCCGGCGATTGCACGATCTCGGCTCGTCGTCTTCACGGTGTCCGGCCCCGAGAAGCGCGACGCGTTCTCCCGGGTTCGTCGCGACGAGCCCGTCCCGGCGGCGAGGGTGAGGGCCGAGCGCATCGTCTGGCTCGTCGATGATGCGGTCGTCGCCGACTCTTGAGGGCTCTAGTCTCACGGGCATGTTGAGCCGTCTCGACGCGCTCCACCTCACGCACGCGTCCCCTGCCGAGCTGTTCCCCGACGCTGCACGACTTCGCGACGCCGGTCACGGCGATCGCATCACGTTCTCGCCCAAGGTCTTCATCCCGCTCACGATGCTCTGCCGCGATCGGTGCGGCTACTGCACCTTCGCCAAGCCACCGGCTCGGCTCGCGTCGCCGTACCTTTCGATCGACGAGGTGCTCGCGATCGCACGCAGTGGGGCCGACCTCGGCTGTCACGAGGCATTGTTCACGCTCGGTGAAGCACCCGAAGACCGCTACCCCGCGGCGCGTGCCTGGCTCGATGGGCACGGCTACTCATCCACCGTCGACTACCTCGCGGTTGCTGCTCGTGCCGTCCTCGACGAGACCGGTCTGCTTCCGCACGCCAACGCGGGCGCGCTCACGCGATCGGAGCTGGAGCTGCTTCGGGAGATCAGCCCGTCACAAGGGATGATGCTCGAGACCCTCGCCGCGCGTCTCGCCGAATCCGGAGGCCCGCACCACGGTGCGCCTGACAAGACGCCCGAACGCCGGCTCGCGACGCTCGAGGCGGCCGGACTCGCGGGCGTGCCGTTCACCACCGGGATCCTCGTCGGCATCGGCGAGACACGTGACGAGCGCCTCGACGCCCTGCTCGCGATCCGCGAGTCGCACGAGCGCCACGGACACGTGCAAGAGGTCATCATCCAGAACTTCCTGCCTAAGGCGGGGACGGCGATGCACCGCCACCCCGCGTGCGATCCCGATGAGATGATCTGGACCGTGGCCGCGGCACGGCTCGTGCTCGGTGCGGCGATGCACCTCCAGGCGCCTCCGAACCTCGCAGATGATCTCGGCCGGCTGATCGAAGCGGGCATCGACGACTGGGGTGGCGTCTCACCGGTCACACCCGACCACGTGAACCCCGAGCGACCATGGCCTGCTCTCGATCGGCTCCGGCATGCAACCGAGGCCGCGGGCAAGGTGCTCGCCCCGCGCCTCACCATCTATCCCGAGTACGCCACTACCGCAGAGCGCTGGCTCCACGCCGACACCGTTGCCGCGGTGATCCGCGCCTCCGACTCAGAAGCGCTGGCACGCGACGGCATGTGGGTAGCCGGAGGCGATGAGTCACCACCACACGTCCTCCCGGCACCGATCCCGACGCGGGCGGGTGGACCGGTCGGCGAAGTGCTCGCGGGCGTGCTCAACGGTGAGGAAGTCGATGTCGACGAGATCGTGACGTTGCTCAGCGCTCGCGGCTCCGAGGTGACGCGGGTCGCGGAGGTCGCTGATCAGCTGCGTTTCGATGCCGTCGGCGACGCCGTGACGTTCGTGCGCAACCGGAACGTCAACTACACGAACGTGTGCACGTTCAAGTGCCGATTCTGCGCGTTCTCCAAGGGTCCGCTCTCGCTCAACCTACGAGGTGCGCCGTACCTCCTGGAGCTCGAAGAGATCCAGCGCCGAGTCGTGGAGGCAGTCGACCACGGGGCAACCGAGGTGTGTCTCCAAGGCGGCATCCACCCCGACTTCGACGGCGACTACTACGTCGACGTGGCGCGCGCTGTGAAAGAGGTCGCACCGACCATCCATGTGCATGGTTTCACTGCTTTGGAGGTCACCGAGGGCGCTCGTCGTCTGGGCATGCCGCTCCGCGACTACCTCCTCGTGCTCAAGGACGCAGGCTTGGCCAGCCTGCCGGGCACCGCGGCCGAGATCCTCGACGACGAGGTGCGCGCCGTGATCTGCCCGGACAAGGTCACGACCGAAGAGTGGCTCGAAGTCCATCGGGTCGCGCACTCGATCGGGCTCCGCTCGAACATCACGATCATGTTCGGCACGGTCGAACGACCCGTCCACGTAGCGCGGCACATGGTGCGGACGCGTGCCGTGCAGAAGCAGACCGGAGGGTTCACCGAGTTCGTTCCGCTCCCGTTCGTACACATGGCTACGCCGATCTATCTCCAGAAGCGTGCTCGCCGCGGTCCGACCTTCCGCGAGGTGCTGCTCGTGCATGCGGTCGGCCGCATCGCGTACCGAGGTTGGATCGACAACGTGCAGGTCTCCTGGGTCAAGGTCGGGATTGGTGGGGCGCGGCAGGCGCTCGTTGCAGGCTGCAACGATCTCGGGGGCACGCTGATGGACGAGAACATCTCGCGCGCGGCGGGCGCGAGTCACGGACAAGAGATCGACGATTCCGATCTGCGATCGATCGTCGAGCCGATCGGTCGACACCTCGAACAGCGCACCACCCTCTACGGTCGCACCCAGACCTTGGGTCGACGTTTGCGCGCCCGCGAGTCGGTACCGATCCCGGTGACGAGCGTCACCGGCGTACTTGCCTGATGACAGCACCGACTCGTTCGCTCGACGTCGTCGGGATCGGGAACGCCCTCGTCGACGTGCTGAGCCACGAGAGCGACCAGTTCCTCGAGGAGCACGGCCTCGTAAAGGGCGGCATGTCGCTCGCCGACGGCGCCCGAGCTCACGCGCTGTACGACGACATGGGCCCGGCAACGGAGATCTCCGGCGGCTCGGCCGCCAACACGATGGTCGGCATCGCGTCCTTCGGTGGACAGACGGCCTTCGTGGGTCGCGTTCGCGACGACGAGCTCGGCGATGTCTTCGCCCACGACATCAGGGCCGCAGGGGTGCGCTTCGAGACTCCTGCGGCCCGCGAGGGGCTCTCGACAGGGCGCTGCCTCATCGTCGTCACGCCCGACGCCGAACGCACCCTCACGACGTTTCTCGGAGCCGCAGCCGAGATCGGACCCGCGGATGTCGGGCATGACCTGATCGCGTCCTCACAGGTGACCTACCTAGAGGGCTATCTGTTCGACCAACCCTCCGCGAAAGACGCCTTCCGGTTCGCCGCCCGAAGTGCACACGATGCTGGCGGCCGTGTCGCGCTCACCCTCTCTGACTCCTTCTGCGTCGACCGTCACCGACATGACTTCCTCACGCTCGTCGAGCACGAGGTCGACATCCTCTTCGCCAACGAGCACGAGATCTGCGCCCTCTACGAAGTCGATGACTTCGACACCGCGCTCCAGCACGTGAACCACCAGTGCGAAGTTGCCGCGCTCACGCGCAGCGCCAAGGGCTCCGTCGTCGTGAGCGGCGACGAGACGCATGTGATCGACGTCCATCCGGTCGCGGGCGCCGTGATCGACACCACCGGTGCGGGCGATCAGTACGCGGCCGGCTTCCTCTTTGGTTTCACACACGGCTACGACCTCGCGCGCTGCGGCCGGCTCGGGAGCCTCGCCGCGAGCGAGGTGATCTCGCACTTGGGCGCGCGGCCAGAGACGTCACTGGCCGACTTGGGCGCGTCACTGCTCCGGTGAGATTCCCCCGCTACCGCACGGGGGATGCCGAGCTCGACAAGGCGATCGCTGAGCTCGTCGAAAGGGCCGGCACTGAACCCGAGAATGCCGATCTCGTGTTCGAGCTCATCGCTTCGACGTTGCGACTGGCGCGTGATCGAGCGGACCGCGGCGACCTCAAGATGGCCAATGCCGCACTCAAAGAGATGCGCTCGACCTTCCACGTCTTCGAGCCGTACCGCTCGGGCCTGAAGGTCGCGATGTTCGGTTCGGCGCGCACACAACCCGACGATCCGCTGTACGACCAGGCGCGCCGTTTCGCCGCCGCGATTGCGGGGCGCGACTGGATGGTGATCACCGGGGCGGGCCCAGGGATCATGGAAGCCGGCATCGAGGGCGCCGGCGCCGACCGGGCGTTTGGCGTCAGCATCCGCCTCCCCTTCGAGACCGCGACGACCCAGCTCGTAGCGGACGACCCGAAGCTCATCAACTTCCGCTACTTCTTCACGCGCAAGCTCGCGTTCATCAAGGAAGCCGACGGCTTCGTGCTGCTGCCCGGCGGCTTCGGCACACTCGATGAGGCATTCGAGCTGCTGACCCTCGTGCAGACCGGCAAGGCGCAACCGGGACCGATCGTCCTGCTGGACGTGCCGAGAGGTACCTACTGGACCGACTGGCGCACGTTCGTGGAGCGCGAGCTCCTCGCCCGCGGTTACGTATCCGATCACGATCTCGACATGGTGCTGATCACCGATGATGTAGACGCGGCGGTCGAGGAGATCGTCGGATTCTACGCCAACTATCACTCGCAGCGGTTCGTCGACGGCCGGCTCGTGCTGAGGATGCAACACGCGCCCGACGATGCACGCCTTCGAGCGCTCACCGAAGAGTTCACCGACATCGTCGCTCGAGGCGAGATCGAACGGGTCGACGCCTCAGGCGCGGAGATCGCCGACGACGACCATGTTTCGCTCGAGCGGGTCGCGTTGTGGTTCAACCGGCACGGTTGGGCGCGGCTCCGCGCGCTCATCGATCGCGTCAACGAGGAGAAGAGGGACCGCTGAATCCGTCAGTATTCGGGCGTGTGACCGAGGGCCTTCAGCGCTCGTTCCACGCCCCGGCGGGCCTGCTGGAGGCGCCGCTCCTGCGCGATCGCCTCCTCGTCGCCATCTTCGGCCGCAGCCCGTAGCCGCTCGTACGCCAGTTCGCGCAGCCGCTCTTCGACACGCGTCAGCGTGTCCACCAGATCGCCTGTGTCGCCGACGTCACTCACGTCGAAGCAGCCTCGCGCGCATCCAGCGCGAAGGGCAGCCGACCCGGCGCGAACTTCCCGCGTGGATCGAACCCGTGCTTGATCCGCGTCATCAGCTGAGCGTTGGGCAACCCGACTCCGAACCCGTCGAGGCCTGGAGCACCTGCCTCACGCAGCAACCATCCACCGGTTGACTCCGCGACTCTTCTGGCCGCGGCGAGCCCGCCTTCCTCGTCGCAGGCAATGTGCACGGTGCCGACTCCCGACTCCGCCAGCCAACGGACGTTGCCGAGCGCGCCCAGCGCGCGCCCGAGCGCGCCGATCTGTGCTGGCGGGACCGAGGCGCGCCCCCGGTGCTCACCGTCAGGAAGGCGAGGCGGCGCTTCGAGCGGCTCGACACCGGCTTCCCCACGCTGTTGCTCGACGTCGTCGGGATGGCCTTCGAGCAGCACCGAGGTCGTGACACCGTCCCACAGCACTGCGGACGGCCGGAAGCAACGCGCCCGAACCGCGTCTGGCGGCTCATCGGTCCGACCCCATCGCACCTCCGGAGGTCGAGGCTGACAACGAAGGATGACGCGGGTCAGCACACCGAGCGTGCCGAGCGAGCCGACGAGCAGACGCGGCATGTCGTACCCGGTGACGTTCTTCACCGTGGGTCCCCCTCCACGCACGAGTTGCCCGTCCGCGTTGGCGAAGCGAACTTCGAGGACGCGGTCGCGCAACGGCCCGTACCGCAGCCGTCGCCAACCCGACAGACCGCACGCCAATGTCCCGCCGATCGTCGACGATGGGTCGCGCGGGTCGAGCGCGCACTCCTGGCCCGCCTCACCGAGCACAGCAGTCAGCTCGCCGACGGTGGTGCCGGCACCGACCGTCACCGTGAGCTCGGCGGGGTCGTACGCGACCACACCGGCTGGCGCACGCACTTCGGTCCCGACCGGTGGTGGGCCGCCGACCTCTCGGTGGATACGCGACCCGACTGGATCGACCACGTCGGCCGCGGCGACGGCGGCCGCCACCTCACGCTCTGCGGCAAGGAGGTCTAGATCCACGCGCCCTCCGGGACGACCGCGAGCTCACCGCATCGGCTGCCGCGCGGAAGGATCTTGTCGGGGTTGGCTCGACCTGACGGGTCGAATGCGTCGCGGAGCCGAGCCTGCGCATCGAGATCGGCGGCGTCGAACACCATGGGCATCGCCTCGCGCTTCTCGAGTCCGATGCCGTGCTCACCAGACAGCACACCGCCGGCGTCGACGCACGCCTGGAGGATGGCGTCGCCGGCCGCATGCACGCGCGTCCAGATACCCGGCTCTCGCGCGTCGAAGACGATGAGCGGGTGAAGATTGCCGTCGCCGGCATGAAACACGTTCATCATCGTGAGCCGCTGCTCTGCCGCGATGGCGTACACCTGGCGGAGCACGTCCACGAGACGCGTGCGGGGAACCACCGCGTCGTGGAGGTAGTAGTCGGGAGCGATCCTCGCGATCGCCCCGAAGGCCGACTTCCGTCCTTTCCAGAGCAGCGCGCGCTCCGATTCGTCGGCTGCCACCCGGACGGTGCGCGCGCGGTGCTCGAGACCGACGGTACGGACCGCCTCCACTTGGGCTTCGACACCATGCTCCAAGCCATCGAGCTCGACGAGGAGGACCGCGGCGGCATCGCGCGGGTAGCCCGCCCCCACGAAATCCTCGACGGCGCGCGTGATCTCGGCGTCCATCATCTCCAGGGCCGCGGGAACGACACCTGCCGCGATCACGCCGCTCACGGTCGCAGCCGCGTCCTCGATCGAAGTGAAATCGAGGAGCAACGTGCGCACCGCAGGTGGATTCGGCGTGAGTCGCACGGCGATGCGCGTGGCCAAGCCCATTGTGCCTTCACTACCCACGAAGCAGCCGCGGAGGTCGTAGCCGGGTTGGTCGGGCTCGACCCCACCGAGATGGGCGACCGAGCCGTCCGCAAGCACGACATCGAGGGCGAGCACATGTGCCGCAGTCACGCCGTAAGCGAGGCAATGAGGTCCGCCGGCGTTCGTCGCCACGTTGCCGCCGATCGTGCAGGCCTGCTGTGACGACGGGTCGGGCGCATAGTGCAGACCAAGGTGCTGCACGGCGCGGCTCAGGTCGAGGTTGAACACACCCGGCTCGACCCACGCGAGCCGCTGGTCCTGATCGACCTCGAGCACCTGGTTGAGGTGCGTGGTGACGATGACGAGCGGTCTCCCGACCGGCGTTGCACCGCCCGCCAGGCCGGTACCGCTCCCGCGTGCCACAAACGCTCGGTCGTGGCGGGCCGCGACACGCACTGCCTGGATCACCTGGTCGGCGGTCGCCGGGAAGCACACGGCGGCGGCCTCGCCGACATCCACACCTGCGTCGCGTCCGTAGAGGCTCAGCTCGAGCGGCTCCGCTCGCACACGATCGGCGCCGAGCGCAGCCTGGAGGTCGGCGAGCAGCGCGCGGTCCTCGTCGATGGCCGAAGCCTACCGATCGGCTGGGTACGCTCGACCCGACGCCTGGAACCGATGGAGGACGCAATGCCGGGTCCGACCCGCGAGTGGGTCACCTTCGATGATCCCAAAGAGGATGGACGGCGTTGGCAGGTCGACGTCACCTTCCTCCTCTCTTCGTGGCAATGCATCTACGGCTGTGGCTGTCAGGGGGTCCTCACCGAGCGTGCGCCGGAGATGGTTCAGGGTTGCTGCTCGTACGGTGCCCATTTCTCGGACCGGAAGGACCGTGACCACGTCGCGCGCGCGGCCAAGAAGCTCACTGATGACGAATGGCAGTTTGCTGCGATCGGTCGTAAGAAGGGCGTGTACGCGAAGTGCGGGAAGGACGAGGACGGGAAGCAGGAGTGGCGCACGCGCTTGGTCGATGATGCATGCGTCTTCCTCAATCGACCCGACTTCCCGGCTGGCGCCGGTTGTGCGCTGCACCTGCACACGATGCGCACCGGCCAGCACCACAGCGCATTGAAGCCGGAGGTCTGTTGGCAGCTCCCGCTCCGTCGCATCGACGAGGAACAAGAAGACGGCACCGTTGTGTCAACCCTCACCGAGTTCGCGCGCGAGGGATGGGGCGAGGGCGGCGACGACTTCGCCTGGTGGTGCACCGAAGCACCCGAGGCGTTCACGGGAGCCGAGCCGGTCTACCGGAGCCTGGGTGTCGAGCTCACCAAGATGATGGGCGACAAGCTGTATCGCCAAGTCGCGGGATACCTCGAGACGAGGGTTTCGTCGCGCAACGGCGTGGTGCACCACCCGGCCGAGACCAAGGTCACGCTCGGCGCGCCACGCCGCTCCCGGCGCTCCTGAAACCGCGCGGCACCGGAGCGCAGCGGAGGTGCTCGCCGAGGGAGCGAACGCCTGAGCGACCGAGATCTAGAGGTAGAGCCCCGTCTCCCCTTCGGTCCGCACCGACGCGACCGCGTGGACATCACGCTCACGGAGGATGAGGTACTCGTCGGCCCTGATCTCGACTTCGTAGCCACTGTCAGGTGCGAAGAGCACGTGATCGCCTTCTTCGACATTGCGCACCGTGGGGCCCACCGCAACGACTGAGGCCCAGACCAGCCGGCGATCGACGTTGGCTGTCGCCGGGATCAGGATCCCGGACCGCGACTTGCGCTCGCCGATCTCATCCGACGGACGGACGAGGATGCGATCCGCGGTCATGCGAATCGACTGTTTGACGTCATCCTCGTTCTCAGCCATCGGAGGCAAGGTTACCGATCGCGTCGCAGGTATCCTGCGACGCAGGGAACCGAGGCCCGAGCGGCCTGGCGCGTAGGCGGCGGCTGTGCCGACCGCCGAAGCAGGAGTCGTCGCTCGCGACGACGACCAATGGAGGCGTAGCGCCGAGAGCGGAAGTTTGGGTTACCGATCGCTGCTTGCTTCGTGGGCACCGTGGCCACTCGGGTACATTGCTCCGGTCCCGTCCTTGGAGCGCGCGTGTCCGACTTCGTCGCACCATCACCGACATTGAGCGTCGCCCGCTCGCGCGCGCGGCGGTTGCAGCGCACCCTCGGTGCGTACGTCCGGCTCACCAAGCCGCGCGTGATCGAGCTTCTCCTCGTCACGACGGTTCCGGCGATGGTTCTCGCCGCCGACGGAGTCCCGTCGCTCGATCTGGTCATCGCGGTGCTCGCCGGCGGCGGCCTCGCTGCTGGGGGCGCGAACACGATCAACTGCTGGATCGAGCGCGACCGCGACCAGCTCATGCGTCGCACCCGGGACCGCCCGCTGCCCGCCCGAGAGATTCTCGCCACGCACGCGCTCGTGTTCGGACTCGCGCTCGAGGTCCTCGCCTTCGGTTTGCTCTGGGCGACGGCGGGCCTCCTCGCCGCGGCCCTCGCCATCGGGGCCACGCTGTTCTACGTGTTCGTCTACACGATCTGGCTCAAACCCCGCAGCGTGCAGAACATCGTCATCGGCGGCGCCGCGGGCGCCGTCCCCGTGCTGGTCGGCTGGGCCGCGGTCACCGGGACCGTGGGAGCGCCGGCATGGCTCCTCTTCGCCATCGTCTTCTGCTGGACGCCGCCCCACTTCTGGGCCCTCGCCCTCCGATACCACGACGACTACGCAGCAGCCGGCTTCCCGATGCTGCCGGTGGTCAAGGGCCGGAGAGCGGCGACGCGTCAGATCGTCGCCTACAGCGTCTTCGTCGTTGCGGTGAGCCTCGCACTCCCGCTCGTGGCAGCCAGCGGCATCGTCTACGGAGTTGCGGCCGCGCTCCTCGGAGTCGCGCTGGTCCGCGAGTCCTTGCGGCTGCTGCGCGATCCCAGCTCGGAGCGCGCGATCCGGATGTTCGTCTTCTCCAACACCTATCTCGCGTTGCTCTTCGCGGCCGTTGCCGTCGACACCCTCGTCCGCACCTCCTGAGGCGCGGCGCCCTTGGGTGCTCCCGTTCACCGCCGCGCTCGTGATCACGCTCATCGGCGCCGTCACGTTCTGGGTAGTGAGCCGCGACGATTCCGGACCAGGCGCCTCGAACTGCGCGGCGCGCGTCGTCCCCGAAGGGGAGCTGGTAGCGGTTGGCCGCGACGCACCGCGGTTCGTGCTCCCTGAGCTCGCTGGCGGCTGCTTCCATTCTGCGTCCGTTCACGGGCGTCCACTGATCGTGAACTTCTGGGCATCCTGGTGCCGCCCATGTCGAACCGAGTTCCCGCTGTTCGAAGAAGCGCGGACCAGCTACGGCGATGAAGGCCTCGAGGTGATCGGGGTCAACGTCCAGGACATCACGAGTGACGCCCGTCAGTTCGCCGATGCGCGAGGCGCCGAGTGGCCGCTGGTTCTCGATGAGGACGAAGTGGTGGCCGATGCCTTCGGCGTCCGATCCGTTCCCGAGACGTTCTTCATCGCTGCGGACGGGACCGTGGTCTCGCATGTGTTCGGGCTCACGTCGAAACGAGATCTGAACAGAGAGATCGCGCGACTGTTCGACCGCTGAGCGAACCGTCTACTCCTCCCAGCGGAAGAAGCGCGCGGCCAACGTCGGCGCGATGATTGCCCAACCGATCAACACTCCCGCGCTGTCCCAGGGAATCCCGCCACTTCGCAACGCGGCACGCACACTCTCGGCGAGGGCGGCCGCCGGAAGCAGCCCTGCGAAGGACTCGAGCACATCGGGCAGTCGCCCGAGCGGATATGCCATTCCGCCGAGGAAGAGCAAGATGAGGAACAGCGCGTTGGCCACGGCAAGGTTCGCCTCGGCGCGCAGGGTGCCGGCGAGGAGCAACCCGACCCCGGCGAACGCGATCGTGCCGACGATCAGCCACAACATCGCGAGGAGCACTCCGCGCTCGGCGTCCCAGCCGAGGGCAAGGCCGGCACCCACGATCGCGAGGGCTTGGACGATCTCGATCAGCAAGACGACGATCGTCTTGGCCGCGAGCAGCCCTCCTCTCGAGAGCGGCGTCGAGCCGAGCCGCTTCAGGACTCCGTAACGCCGCTCGAAGCCGGTGGCGATCCCCAAGCTCACCATCGCGGTGGACATCACCGCAAGGGCGAGCACGCCCGGCACGAGGAAGTCGACGGGTCGGCGCAGCGTGGTGTTGACCGCGTCGACCTTGGCGAAGAAGACGAGGATCCCGATCGGCACGAAGAACGAGACGAGCAGGCTCTCGGCGCGCCGGAGCGAGAGGAGCAGCTCCACTCGCGCCTGCGCGATGACGGCGGCGCCCTTCATGTCCGCCCTTCCCCGGTGACGCGGAGGAACACCTCCTCCAACGTGCTCTGGCCGGCACGCAGGTCGCCGAGCGACACATCGCGATCGCGCAGCCACACAGCAAGGTCTGCAATCCGCGCCGGTGTTGCTTCCGCGGCAATCCGGTACTGACCTGGACGCGTCTCGGTGACCAATTCCGCGGTTACCCCCACTGCTACGGCGATCTCGGCGCACGGGAGGCCGGGAACCGCGGAGAAGCGGATCGCTTCACCCACGGCGTGGTTGGTCAGCTCGGCGGGTGTTCCGGCTGCGACCAGTCGACCGTGGTCGACGATCGCGAGGTGGTCACAGAGGTGCTCGGCCTCGTCCATCGCGTGGGTCGTGAGCATCACGGTCGTTCCGCCGTCACGCAGCTCGCGCACGAGCTTCCACGTCGTCGCGCGAGCGTGCGGATCCATCCCTGCGGTTGGCTCGTCCAGGAACAGGAGCGCCGGCCGGCCGACGAGCGCGAGCGCGAGCGCGAGGCGCTGCTGCTGCCCGCCCGACAGTCGGCGGACGAGCGTGCGATGCATCTCGTCGAGGCCGACCAGGTGGATGAGCTCCTCAGGATCGCGCGGGTTGTCGTAAAACGCGGCGAACGATCGGAGCACCTCGAGCGGTCGGAGACCCGGGTACAGCCCGCCGTCCTGCAGCATCACGCCGATCAAGGGCCGCAGTCGCGAGCCGTCGTGGATGGGGTCGAGTCCCAGCACGCGCACCGAGCCCCGATCGGCGCGGCGATATCCCTCCAGAATCTCGACGGTCGTTGTCTTTCCCGCGCCGTTCGGACCGAGGAGACCAAACACCTCACCGGCTTCGACGGTGAGCGAGATGCCGTCCACGGCCTGGGTATCTCCGTAGCGCTTCTCGAGCTCGGCGACCTCGATCGCGGGTGACGCCGATGTCATCGGCGGCCGAGCCTATCGGAGCACCCGCGCCAGCCCCGATGCGTGACACGACGTCTTCGCCGCGCGCGCACAAGAATGGGGTTCGTGCCCGACGAGCTCCAGTACTTCGCCCTGCTCGGCGGTTGCCTGTTGATCACCCTCCCACTCGAGATCGTGTTCGGCGCGCGCGTGTGGAGACAGCCGCGCCGATTGATCAAGGCGCTCATTCCGACGGTTGTGGTGTTCTCGCTGTGGGATCTCATGGCGATCGCCCGCGGTCATTGGGGTTTCAGCGCGCGTTACGTGACGGGCTGGGAGATTCCTGGCGACCTACCGATCGAAGAGCTCGCGTTCTTCGTGGTCATCCCCATCTGCGGACTCTTGACGCTCGAGGCCGTACGCACGATGACGAGCCGCCGAATCGCGATGCCGGACGAACGGATCGTTCGTGCCTGAGTACACAGTCGTCGCCGTCCTGTCCCTGGCCGCGGTCGTGACGCTCGAGGCGCGGGTCCTGCGCACGGGGCTCCTGCAGACCCGCGCGTATTGGATCGCGATGGCGATTTGCTACGGGTTCATGATCGCGGTCAATGGATGGCTCACCAAGCTGACCGCGCCGATCGTCGTGTACGACCCTGACGCGATCACGGGCTGGCGCATTCCATGGGACATCCCTTTCGAGGACTACTTGTTCGGGTTCTCGATGCTTACCTTGACGATGCTGGTGTGGGACGTTGTCGGTGAGCGGCAGGAGGTCAAGGCATGACCGGCGTGCTGCTCGCGATCGGGACCTTCCTGCTGATGGAGCCACTCACGGCGCTCATCCACCGGTTCGTGTTCCACGGCTTCGGGATGGGCTGGCACCGGAGCCACCACGAGCCCCCGCGCCGAGCGCTCGAAGCCAACGACCTCTTCCCAGTGGTGTTCTCCTCGGCGACGATCGCATTGCTGTCCATCGGCGTCTGGGTGGGCGGCCGTTCGATCCTGGTGCCGCTCGGCGTCGGCATCACCGCGTACGGTGCGACCTACCTGGTCGTCCACGACCTGGTCATTCACCGCCGCGTGCCCTGGCTGCGCATCCCCGATCGGGTCGGGCGGCAGCTGCGCACGGCGCACAACGTGCATCACCTCTACAGCCGTGCCCCATACGGCTTCATCGCACCGGTCGTGCCGCGAGACCTCAGAGCCAGGGCAGCGGCTCGAGGGATCGATCAAACACCCCGGGCGATCACGGAGCGCTGCCCCGGCTGAGCATGCTCCGACCGACGACGAACACCTTGCGCACCGTCGGAACGCGAGCACGGGCCGAGAACACGTCGTAGTCGGCAGCCTCGATGCGGTCGAGGATCTCGCTGTACATGCGACGCGCCGCACAGATGCAACCCGCTGATCGCGACGGCAGCATCGGCACGCCGAGATCCGCGGACTCGTAGAACGCCCGGGTTCGCGCGATCTCGAACTCCATGAGGGAGCGCCACTCTGGCGTCACCCGACGCAACCACGGGTCAGCACCAAAGCGCTCGAGATCCTCCTGGGGCACGTACACGCGCCCGCGATCCAGATCTTCGCTGACATCGCGCAAGAAGTTGGTGAGCTGGAATGCGATGCCGAGATCGCGTGCGTGGTCGAAGGCCTGTGGTGAGCGCGGCTCGAGGATCGGGACCATCATCTCTCCGATCACCGCGGCCGAGCCGTCCATGTACCCGAGCAGGTCTTCGAAGGTCCGGTACTCGCTGATGGTCAGGTCCATGCTCATCGACCGGAGAAACCGGCGGAAGCAGTCAGGATCGATGCTGTATGTGACCATCGTGTGCACGACCGCCTTGAGCACGACGTCATCGGAGTCACCGAGCTCCAGATCACGAAACAACCTCGCGCCGAGGTCATCGAGCGCTTGTTCGCGCTCCGCCGCCGATGCCGGACCGAGGTCGTCGACGACATCATCCGCGTGCCGGCAGAAGCCGTACAGCGCATGCACATGACGACGCTTCGGTCGCGGGAGAAGGAAGGTCGCGGCGTAGTACGTCGTGCCGAACGCCTTGTTCAGCTCACGACACCTTGCGTAGGACTGCTCGAGCGTCGTCATGGGCGCGCATAGGCGTCGACACGAGCGGCGGCGAGGCCACCCGAGATGAGCACCATCGGGATCCCCACACCGGGCACGGTGCCCATGCCGGCGAGCACGAGTCCAGGGACACGCGCGTCGACGTTCGCAGTGCGAAATGGCCCGCTCTGAAAGAAGCGGTGCGCCAGCGAGAATGGGGTGCCGCGTTCGTACCCGAGCGACGCCCAACCGACGGGGTCGGTGAAGCGGTCGACGACCACATCGTCGACCGGGTAGCCGAGGGAGCCGAGCCGCGCGACGAGCTCGTCACGGGGTCGCGATCCCTGAGCACCCCAATCGATCCTGCCGTCGAGGTTGGGAACCGGCTCGAGCGCGTACAGCACCAATCCACCTTCAGGAGCCAGCCGCTTGTCCGACACCGTGGGACTGCTCACGAGGATCGACGGGTCGGGCATTCGCACACCGTCGCGGAGCAGCGCGTCGAACGACCCGCGCCAATCATCGCCGAAGTGGATGTTGTGGTGACCGGCAGAATCAGGCACCTTCCCGCGGACACCCGCGACCCACACGATGCACGAGGGTGAGTACCGACCACGCGCGACTGGTCGCGGCGGCGCGAGCCCGAGCAGGTGTCGATACGCGAACGCCGGATCCGTGTTGCAGACCACCGCCTCCGCGTCGACGTGTTCACCGGAGGTGGTACGCACCCCGGCGACGCATCCATCAGGGTGGCGCAGGATCCTCTCGACGGTTGTCGAGAAGGCGAACGCCGCGCCCGCCTTGGCCGCAGCGTGGGCCAGTCCCTCGGCGATGGCGTGGATGCCACCATCCGGGAAGTAGACGCCCTCGACCGTGTCCATGTACGTGATCACGCAATACACCGCCAACGCTTCGAACGGCGAGAGCCCCGCGTACAACGACTGGAACGAGAACACCTGTTGCAAGCGCGGATCTTGGAAGTAGGACGCGACCGTCGGAGCCAGGCGCCGCAGCGCGCCCAGGCGAACCAGCTTCCACATGGAGCCGGGATCGCGGGCGAGATCGAGCGCGGAGTCGTAGTTGCGGTCGATGAAGCCGCGGAGCTCCACCTCGTACAGCTGCTCGAGCCACGCGCAGAACCTCACGAACGCCTCGGCCTCGGCTGGTCCGCAAACCGTTCGGATCTCGTCCTCCATCGCCTCGCGACCGTGGCGCAGGCGCAGCTCGCTCCCGTCTGGGAAGCACGCCCGGTACATCGGGTCGACGGGCCGCAACCGAATGTGGTCGTCCATGTCCGCGCCGGCCGCGGCGAACACGTCGCGCAACAGGCCCGGCATCGTCAGCACCGACGGACCCGTGTCGATGCGAAACCCAGCCTCCTCGATCACTCCTGCCCGACCGCCCGGTCGTTCTTGTTGCTCGAGCACCACGACCTCGTGGTCACGTCCGGCGAGGTGACACGCTGCGGACAGACCGCCGAGCCCGGCGCCGACGATCGCCACTCTCACGGGAGTCTCCAGCTCTCTGGGTCGCCTCCGCTGCACCGTCCCGCTCGTCCGAGCACGGTTCCGCTGCGTCTCAGCGGTCGCGCCAGGCCACGAACGTCCCGAGCTCCTCGAGCCCAACGCGCGCATCGGCCGTGATCGGCGCCGAGGTCAACGCCGTCAGTGACTGCTCCACGAGTCGTTCGATCGCCCGCTCGACCTCATCACGCGCGCCGCATTCAACAAGGAAGGTCTGGAGCGCTGTCACCTCTGATTCGTCGAGATCGGGACGGCCGAGCAGCGACAGCAGACGAGCTCCAGCCGCATCGGCGCGGCGAGCCGCGAACGCGACGAGCGGCGTGAGCTTGCCTTCCCGCAGATCGTCGCCCACCGGCTTGCCGGTGATTGACGCGTCGCCAAACACACCGAGCAGATCGTCACGCAGCTGAAATGCTTCACCCAACGGCAGGCCCACTGCGCTCAGCGGTCCCGCGAGCTCATCGAGTCGGCCCGCGAGCGCAGCACCGAGATGCAACGGGCGCTCAACGGTGTACTTGCCTGACTTGTATCGCGCGATCCGTGACGCCTGGGTCGCGTCGCTGCTGGCACTGGCGGTGCCCACAAGGTCGAGGTACTGGCCCACGCAGAGCTCGACTCGCAGCTCGTCGAACACTTCTCGCGCGACTGGCGGAGCAGAGCGAAACAGCTTGTCTGCGTAGACGAACGCGAAGTCGCCCACGAGGATCGCTGCACCCTCACCGAAGCGTCTCGCCTCGCCCCGCCACACCGCTTCGTCATGACGAGTGATGAAGTGCTCGTGGATGGCCGGGAGCCCGCGGCGTCGCTTCGACCCGTCCATGACATCGTCGTGGACGAGCGCAAAGGTGTGCAGCATCTCGAGCGCGGCGCCGGCGTCGACCACCAGTGGATCGTCGGGTGACCCTCCCGCTCCGACATAGGCCCAATGACAGAACGCCGGGCGGAGCCGCTTCCCGCCGGCGAGCACGAGATCGCGCAGTGCATCGAGCGGGTGGACGAGATCAGCGTCGATCTCGCGCCACCGCGAGATCTCGCCGTCGAGCAGCTCGATGACCCGTGCTTCCGCACGTGCACCGACTTCGGCGAGGCTCGGCGGCACACCGGCGAGACGGCGCGTGGGGCTGCGCATCGAGCGATCGTACGCCCGCGTTCCTCCCTCGGGGCAGCCGGTACGCTCGGAATGTGGCCGCCTTCCTGTCCGCGGAGTGGCTGCAAGACCTCGACCGAGCCGCGCGTGCATCCCCTGCGCTCACCGAGATCGGGCGCGCCGGCGAGCTTGTCGTAGAACAGCACGTGACTGGCACACCGACCGGAGATGTCTCGTACCACGTCGTCATCGACGGCGATGGGGCTCGCGTCGTGAATGGGCCCGCACCCGAGGCGAACATCGTCATCACCACCGACTTCGCGACGGCGGTCTCCCTCCATGCGGGCGACATGAACGCGCAACGAGCGCTGGCATCCGGGTCCCTGAAGCTCACGGGTGACATCGATCAGCTCGTTCAGCGATCCGATGCGCTGAAGGCGCTCGACGACGTCTTCGCTTCGATTCGTGCGACCACCACAGTCACCGTCGCGTGAGTCACGGCCGCCGCTAGCATCGCCTGACCATCGCCGAACCCGAAGGGTCGTGGATGAGTGTGATCACCGAAGCCGACTTCCGGGCCGAAGCGCACGCGTTTCTCGAGTCGAACGTCGAGCGCCGCGTCGAGCGAAAGTTCGCGTGGGGTGAGGGTTCCGACCGCGTCGGCCTCCTCGAAGAGAAGACGCCAGAAGAAGAGGCCGCCGAGCTTGCCCTGGCCAAGGTGTGGAAGGCCAAGGAGTTTGACGCTGGGTTCGGCTGGATCACCGGACCCGAGGAGTACGGCGGCCGCGCGTTGCCGACGTCATACGAGCGGGCGTATCGCGAAGAGGCGTCGGGCTACGCCATCTCGTCCCAAGGTGCGTTCGTGATCGGCCTGGGCATGGTTGGACCTACGATCCTGGCGCACGGCATCCCCGAAGTGAAGACCAAGTACCTCCGCTCCCTGTATCGGGGGGACATCGTCGGGTGCCAGTTGTTCTCCGAGCCCGTCGCCGGAAGTGACCTCGCCGGCATCCAGACCCGCGCCGTACGAGACGGCGACGAATGGGTGCTCACAGGGCAGAAGGTCTGGACGTCGGGTGCACAGTTCAGCGACATCGGCGAGATCATCACGCGCACGTCGCCCGACAAGCCGAAGCACAAGGGCCTCACGATGTTCGTGGTGGACATGAAGGCCCCCGGCGTCGACGTGCGACCCTTGCGCCAGATGACCGGAGGTGCTTCCTTCAACGAGGTCTTCTTCGAAGAGGTTCGGGTCCTCGACACCCACCGACTGGGCGATGTGGACGAGGGCTGGGGTGTCGCGCTCACCACGTTGATGAACGAGCGGGCCGCGATCGGCGGCGGCGGGTCGAGCGGCGTCGGCGACTACAACTTCACGCGCTTCAAGGAGATGGCCCGCCACTTCGGCGTGGCTGATGATCCGGTCATTCGGCAAAGGCTCGCGTCGATCTACATCAACTCGCACGTCGCTCGGGCGACGGCGATGCGCGCGATGGCCAAGGTGCGCGCCGGGCAGGTTCCCGGACCGGAGATGTCGATCGGCAAGCTCTCGC
Source organism: Acidimicrobiia bacterium (assembly GCA_040881685.1). Classification (NCBI taxonomy): domain Bacteria; kingdom Bacillati; phylum Actinomycetota; class Acidimicrobiia; species Acidimicrobiia bacterium. Next base: position 114,840 of record JBBECS010000050.1, read on the forward strand.
TCACCAAGAACATGCAGCTGATGGCGCAGACGGCCGGCGAGATCGTCGGTCCCGGCCTCGTGGCCGACACCGGCGAGTGGGGAACCTACGCCTGGAGCGAGATGGTGCTCGGCGTGCCCGGAGGGCGCGTCGCCGGTGGCACCGACGAGATCATGCGCAACATCATCGGCGAGCGAGTCCTCGGGCTTCCCAAGGAGCCCCCGGCGGCGGGCTGACCTCGGTGCTCCCCTTCGAGCGGCTCCGTGCACTCGCCCGCTCCGGCGCCGACGACTCGGGTCTCGTCTTGGAAGCGGCCGACTGCCTCGCCGAGTTCGAGTACGACCAGACGCAGCTCGTCACGGTGTGTCGTCGCCTGCTCGCGCACCACGTGGAATGCGGCCCGTTGTGGTGGCTGTGTGCCCACGTCGTCGCGGCCTCCGACCCTGCGGCAGGTGCACGCGACGCCATCCGTCGCCTCGAAGGTGATCGCACCGCGGCTCGGCTGGCAACACTGCTTCCGTTTCCCCACGACGAGCCGATTGCCGTGCTCGGGTGGCCCGAGATCACCGGCCGCGCGCTCGCGGAGCGCCCCGACCTCGATGCCGTGGCGGTCCGACCCCGCGGCGGGGATCACATGATGACGGCACGTCTGCGTCGCCTCGAGCAGTCGGTTCGAGTCGTCGATGAAGCCGAGATCGCCGCGCTCACACCGAGCCATCTCTTGATCGAGGTCAGCGCGGCGAGTCCGACGGACGCGCTCGTGCCGCCGGGCACGGCCGATCTGCTCTTCGCGCTCGGCGAGACCCGGTGCTGGTTGGTGATCGGAACCGGTCGCCTGCTCCCCGCACGCCTCTTCGAGGTGCTGCGCACCGAGGCGCTCCGTCGCGACGCCGGAATCGAAGAGCTGGAGGTGACGCGCGCGGAGCAGGTGGCCGGCCCGGCTGGGCTCGAGGACCCGACCCGCCTCGTGCACCGCGTGGACTGCCCCGTCGCACCCGAGCTTCTGCGGCTGTAGCGGTCCGCGCTACCCGACGACACGGCGGGTACGGTCACCGAGCGATGGACGAACCCGCTGCGCCGACCTCCCACGTCGTCGATCTGTCGACGACCTGCCTGGCGTGCGGCAGCCAGATGCGCGAGGAGCATGCGCATTACCGATGTCCGACCTGTGGGTGGCGCGACTCCTGCTGCGACGGCCCCTACTGACGCAGCTGCGGCCTTAAGCCTCGAGCGCGAGGGGCGGGTCGGACTCGCCCGCGTCGAGCTCCCGGGCTTCGCGCAGGTCGGAGATCTTGTCGAGCTCGCGCTCGAGCGTGCGACGGCGTGTGCCGGTGAGCTCGTCGAAGTCTCGTCGCGCGGTCCCGAGTGAGCGGTCGAGCTTCTCCATCTTCTCGACGAAGAGCTCCCACTGCTTCCCGAACGCGGTAAGTCTGGTCAGGATCTCGTTCGACGTGCGCTCGACGCGGAAGTTGTCGACCGCCTGGCGCACGACCGCCAGCACGGCATAGAGCGTCAGCGGCGAACAGAACACCAGCTTCTGCCCGAGGGCGTCGTCCAGGATCGTGCGGTCCTGCTCGTGGATGAACGAGTACAGGGCCTCGTTCGGGATGAAGAGCAACACACAGTCGACGGTGTCTTCGACGCCGTCGCTGTACCCGCGACTTGCCAGCGTCTTGACGTGCGTACGGACGTCACGCAGGAAGTCGTCGCGCGTGCGTCGCTGCTCGATCTCTGAGTCAGCCTCGAGATAGCGAAGGTAGTTGTCGAGCGGGAACTTCACGTCCATGTGGAGGAGCAGCCCGTCGGGCAGGAAGAACGTGAAGTCGGGCACGCCGGCCTCGATCGCCTTCTGCTTGCGGTAGTTGAGGCCTTCGCGGAACCCGTGCAGGCGAAGCACGTCGTCGGCCATGCGCTCGCCCCACTGACCGCGTGCCTTCGTGCTGGACAGCGCTTGACGCAGCCCCTGCGTGGTCTCCGCGAGGATGGCCATGTGCTCGCGCTGCACCTCGAGCGCGCCCGTGAGCTCGCCGAACTTCTCGGCGCGGTCGGCTTCGAGCTCGCCGACCAGGCTCGTGACCCGACGCAGCTCGCCCGACAGCGCGGCGAGCTGCTCCCCGATCACCCCACTGCGACCTTCGAGCTCCTTGCTCGCGAGCTCGCGCTCGGCGTCCATCAATGCCTTGCCGGTCGTCATCAGCTCCTCGACCGCCCGCCGCATCTCGACGTTGACGGCGTCGGTCGCGCTGTGGCGACCCCTGAACACGACCACAGCCGCCACAGCAGCCACAGCGATACCCACGACGAGTCCTGCGATGATCTCCATGCACCCAGAGTCGCAGAGGGGTGTGACACTCCCCGGGACCCCCTCTGACCTGCTCAAACACGGGGGAGGCAAGCCTCCCCCGTGTGCCCCCTCCCGCGACATTCCCCGTCACACGTCGGTTGAGGACCGGCAAAGCCGGCCCTCGGCGAGCCAAGTGCAATCGAGCCGAGAAGAGAGAGGCATCGGCGATGCGGATGCCGTCGGTTCGCCCCGGGGTGGCTTTGCCGCCCCGGAACCGCAGCGTCGCGACCGGAGTCGCGTTGGGAGGGGCTGACGGGGAGGGCCTGCCCACCCCCCCCCCCCCCCCCCCCCCCCCCCCCCCCCCCCCCCCTCGAAGCTACGCGTCTGCGAGGGCGTACGCGAGGCCACCGCGGGTGCCGACGTAGATCCGGCCTTTCCACACTGCGGGGGTCGCTTCGATGCAGCTGCCCAGCGGGACGCTCCACACCTCGGGGGGGTCGATGAGCGTGTTCAAGACGTCGTACGCGTGGAGGTTGCCCGCGCAGTCACCGATGATCAGCCGGCCGTCGACGAAGACCGGCGATCCCATGACGGGCGCCGCCAGGCGCTTCTCCCAACGGATGGCACCGGTGGTCCGGTCCACGCCCACGACGCGGCCGGAGTACGTGGTGTATACGACGAGATCCTCGTAGATGCCAGGAGTGCCGAACACGCCGGCCTTCGACTCCCCGTCGTCGTGTTGGGACCACACGAGCGGCGCGATCGGCACGGCCGGGTTGAGCTTCCACATCTGCCCGACGGTTCTGCCCTGCGCGTTGTGGCGCTCCCACTCCGAGCCGCCGTAGAGGAACCCTTGCTCGTCGACGACGATCGACGCGTCGGTGTCGTCGCCGGTCCAGAAGCGGAAGATGCGCGTCGGCATCGTGCCGGTGAGCAGACCGCTGATGTCCCATCCCTGTACCAACCCGCCCGAGTTCGCGAAGTACAGCGTGTTCCCCGAGATCGCGACCGAGTTCTCGATCGACACCTCGCTCCCCGCGTTGGCGATCAGCTCGCTGTCCCAACCCGGCGCGTTGAAGACGAGCTGCGGCGCGACCGTGACAAGGCCATCCGCGCCCTGGGCGCGGTTGAGCTTGACGATGTGGATCTGGCTGTTCTCCCCACCTTCGAAGAGGTAGTCGTTGAGGACGAGGCCGCTCCCGTCCCAGTCGTCGTTCCACATCGTGGGTGACACGTCCTTGGCGTGCAGCTTCCACAGCTCCGTCGCCTCGGGTCGGTCGATGGCGAGGACACGGAAGTACGCGTCACGCGAGCCGATGTACACGAGTGGGAAGCCGTCGGGGTCGATGGTGACGGATCCCTTGATGATGTCGCCCGTGGGGAACGGCGGGAGGATGTCCTGACCGGTGATCCCGTCCACGAAGTGCACCGCACGGTCGTACGCGCCGAAGACGACCCACGTGCGGCCGTCCTTCTCGAAGACGGCCGGCTCCCCCGTCCATCCGTTGCCGCACCATTGCGTGGTCTCGCCCCGGTCCTCGGAGAGCGAGCACATGGCGCTGCCCGGGTACTGCCACACGACCTTGGGTGCGATCGGCACGGGGCCCTGGCCGTAGTAGTTGCGGGTCGGGTTGCCGCGGAAGGTGAGGAGGCCTTGCACCGTCGCCTTGTAGAACGGCTGGAAGGCCGACTCGGGATCCACCCAGCCCGTGTACGGCGGCTTGGTGGTCGTCGTGGTCGGGGGGATCGTCGACGTCGTGCTCGGCGGCGTCGCTTGCTCGTCGGAGTCGCCTCCGCCCGTCACCGCGAGCGCGCCGACACCAAGTGCAGCAACGACCACAACGCTGACCGCTGAGATCGCGACCACCCGGCGCCGCCGACGGCGTCGGTCATCGCGACGGGCGGATCTCCCGTTCGCCTCGTGCCCCGACGTCACCACCGTGCGAGCGTACTGCCCGCGCGCGCGACGCCTTTCGCGGGAACGGTCTAGAAGGTGCCGCCGTCGACCACGATCTTCTGGTCGGTCACGTAGCCCCCCGCGTCGGAGACGAGGAAGCGCACGACGTCGGCCACCTCTTCAGGACTGCAGACGTGTCCGAACGGCGACCGCGCATCCAGGTCATGAATGTCTTCGGCCCCCATCGTGGCCCGGGCAAGGCGACGACCCATCTCGGTGTCGACAAGACCCGGCGCGACGATGTTCACGTGGATGCCGTGCGCGCGCTCTTCCTTGGCGACCGTGCGTGCCAATGCCTCGAGAGCGGCTTTGCCCATGTTGTACGGAGCCGAGTTCGGCGCCCAATGCGTGGTCGCTGCGCTCGAGATCATGACGACGTCACCACGTGGACGCGCCCGCATGCCCGGCAGCACCAGCTTGCACAACATGAACGCTCCCAACGCGTTGATCCGCCACAGCCGCTCGATCTCATTGGGATCGGTGTCGACCACGGTCTGCCCGCGACTCGCGATCCCCGCACTGTGCACGAGCACATCCACGTGGTCGAAGTCGCCGAGCACCGTCTCGACGAGCCGCTCGCACTCCGCGGGGTCGTCCACTGAAGCCTGGTGGGCCTCGCCACGCCGTCCCGTCGCACGGATCGCGGCCACGGTCTCGGCTGCACTCTCTTCGTCTCTTCGGTACGCGATCGCCACGTCGGCGCCGTCCTCGGCGAGCGCGATCGCAATCGCGGCGCCGATGCCCCGGTTCCCACCGGTCACCAGCGCGGCTCGACCTTCGAGTCCCATCAGCTCCCTTTGTCGTCAGGCGCGCTTGGTCGCCAAACGATTCGCGCGCTCGGTCAGCGACGATCGCCCCAGGCGATCGGCCCACTTCGCGAAGTCCCCGGTCGGGCCTTGCCAGCGCCAGTCGTCAGCGGTGCCCACATCTCCGTCGGCACGCAGCGTCGCGAGCGTCAGGAACAACCGGGCCGCGTCGCGTTGGGCCGCCAACGTTGCGGCGAGCTTGGCCGCACCCCGCACGGTCACGTCCCATTGGTTCGCGTCGTCGGGGATGTCGTCCACGTGGCCGTAGCGCGACAGCACGGCCGCGGCCGACTTCGCGCCCCAACCCGGCAGGCCCGGGAACCCGTCCGCGCTGTCGCCAACGAGCGCCAACCAGTCAGGGATCGACGCGGGTGGCACGCCGTACTTCGCCTTCACGCCGGCCTCGTCGAGCGTGACGCCCTTGCGGCGATCGAGCACTGCCACCTTGGGGTCCTGCACGCACTGTGCGAGGTCTTTGTCCGGGGTGCAGATGAGGACCCGCTCCACCCGTTCGTCGGCGATCGCGACCGCCGCGGCGGAAGCGAGCCCATCATCGGCCTCGAGCTCCACCTCGGCCCACACCGTCACGCCGAGCGCTCGCAGCGCTTCCTCGAGGAGCGGGAACTGCGTGAACAGGACCGGATCGATTCCTGCGCCGGTCTTGTACCCGTCCCAGAGGTCGTTCCGGAACGACTCGACGATGTGATCCGTTGCCACACCGACGTGCGTCGCGCCACCTTCGAGGAGCTCGAGCACCGACTGCACGACACCGCGAACGGCGCCAACGTCGATTCCACTCGCATCCAGGTGCTCCGGGACCGCGTAGTAGAAGCGGAACAGCTCGTAGGTGCCGTCGATGAGATGTACGTGCATCGCCGTCACACTCTCACGAGCCGTTCAGTGCGCGCCGCTCGAACTCACGCAAGCCCACTTCGATCACGCGGTCGTGCGCCCACATCATCGCGGGACGGGCCACGAACGAGAGCGGTCTGAGCAACGAGTCCCGGAGATCGAGGCTCCAGGCCAGGCGGGCTGAGGAACCGGTGGGGCCGGGATCGATCTCGAGTCGCGCGGGTCCCTGGAGATCCCCACTCACTCGAGTCTGGACCTGTTCGTGAGCGATGACGCGCTCGACGGTGATCTCGAAACGCAGCCTGTACGGCAGCGGGCCCTGCACCGCGCAGCGAGCGACGGCGCCCTCGCGCAGCTCGCCGCCATCCAGCTCGCGCAGCCACGACCACCACGTCGGATAGTGCTCGGTCTGCTGAAGCACGTCCCAGAGCTGCTCCGGCGTGGCTCGAAGGTCAAAGCGTCGATCGAAGGTGAACGGCGCCGGCATCGGGGCAGCCTCGCACGCGCGGCGAGCATGCTCACGCGCCTCGGCGCAACCGCCCACGAAGTGCGAGGAGCGCGAGCGTCATGCTCAGAATCGCGATTCCGACGATGGCCGCCACGGCCTCGAGAATCGGACCGGCGTCCCACCCGCCGAGCACGAGCGCTCGCATCCCTCCGAGCAGGTACGTAACCGGGTTGTACTCAGCAACGGTCGCGAGCCAGCCCGTGAGCGCAGCCTCGGGCAAGAACGCGGTCGTAAGAAAGGCAAAGGGGAAGAAGAGGATAAAGCTCATGTTGACGGCGGCCGGATTCCCTGTCTTCAGCGCGATCGCGTACGGGAACCCGGTGAACGCGAGGCCCCACGCGGCGCCCAAGAGCATGAACGCGACGATCCCCAGGAAGCCGGTCTCAAAGCCCACGCCGAGGGCGAACCCCAGACCGAGCACAGGGATCGTGAGAAATACCACGGTCGCGAAGTCCGCGACCATCAGCCCCAGGAGGAGTGCGAGGCGCCGCACCGGGGTCATCAACAGACGGTCGAAGTACCCGTCTTGGATGTCCAGGACGAGGGCAGACGCTCGCGAGATACCCGTGACCGCGAAGATGATCGCAACCGGGAGTTGGAACGCGCGGAAGTCGGAAACGCTCCCCTGAGCCTCCGCCACCTTTTCCAACGCGCCGATGTTCACGAAGTAGAAGAACACTGGCATGGCCAACGCCGGGATCATGAACTCGGGCTCACGTGGCACAGATCGCAACGCGCGGCCGGCGATCGCCGCGCAGTCGCGCCAGAACCCCGCGGGCTTGGCCACGGTGGGAACGGACATCGCCGGTGCGCTCATACGGAAGCTTCCTCCTCCTGCTCGTCCCGACCGATATGCGCACCGGTGAGCTCGAGGAACACGTCGTCAAGTGTCGGCGTCCGCATCGTGAGGTTCAGCACGTTGACACCGCCGGCTTCAAGCGCAATCGCCACAGAGCTGAGCATCGTGGATGCGTTCGGCGTGACGATCGTGAGCTCGTCGCCGTGACGCTCCACACGTTCCACGCCGCCGATGCGCTCTACTTCGGCACACGCGCGCTCGCCGGTACCAGCACCCACCGCGGCCACGATCACGTCGGATCCGAGCGACTGCTTGAGCTCGGACGGCGCCCCCTCCGCGATGATCTTTCCGCGGTCGATGATCCCAACGCGATGGGCAAGTGAGTCGGCCTCCTCAAGATACTGGGTGGTGAGGAAGATCGTCATGCCAACATCGTGCAGCCGGCGAACCTCGTCCCACACGCGCGCGCGGCTGGCCGGATCGAGACCCGTGGTCGGCTCGTCGAGGAAGAGGATCTCGGGCCGGTGCACCAAGGCCGCGCCGAGGTCGAGGCGACGACGCATGCCTCCGGAGTACGTCTTGATCCGGTGATCGAGCGCGTCGCCGATGTCGATCATCGCCGAGACGTCGCGCACTCGATCCTCGATCTCGGCGTTCGAGAGCCCGTACAGCCGACCCTGGAGCACGAGCAGCTCGGTGCCGGTCTGGTTCGGGTCGAGCGATGCCTCCTGAAGAGCCGCGCCGATGCGAAGCCGGACCTCCTTGGGCTGGTGCACGACGTCGAAGCCCGCGACTCGGGCGGAACCGCGGGATGGACTGATCAAGGTGCACAGCACCTTCAACATGGTCGACTTGCCGGCGCCGTTCGGTCCAAGGAAGCCATAGATCTCTCCAGGCGGCACCACGAGGTCCACACCGTCCACAGCGCGGGTGGCGCCGAACGTGCGCTCGAGGCTCTCCACGACGATCGCGTCAGCCGTCATGTCCCGATTGCCGCTTGCGGTGGCACACGCGACTCCACCAACGCGGGCTCGTCGCGAGTCGAGAGCCCGAGGTAGTACGAGACCACCGCGGCCCAGATGGCCGCGGCTCCGGCGATGTGAAGGCCCACGAGCACCTCGGGGATGCCGTTGAAGTACTGGATGTACCCGATCGCCGCTTGAACGATGATCAAACCGAGCAGCACGAAGAGACGCTGGTGCACTCCGGCGGGTGCGTTCGTACGCCGCAGCAGCCACAGCGTCGCGACAACCCCGACGATGAGCGCGATCACCGCCGCGCCGTGCACACGCGCGACTTCCGGCGGGTTGAACGACAGCGGCTTCACGTCCTTGTCCCCGAGGTGCGGACCCGTGGCAGTGACGAACGTACCTGCCACCACCACCACGGAGGTCACCGCGATGAGCAGGCGTCCGGCCGTCCGCACTTCGGGAGCGACAACGGCGTGCGCCGGTGCATCGGGCTGCCCGGCGCGTCGGCACAGGACGACGGCGTTCGTCAGCAGGACCAATGACAAGAGGAAGTGCGCCATGACCAACGGGGGCTGGAGCTCGAACAGCACGACAAGCCCACCCAGCACCGCTTGCCCGAAGACGCCGGCAACCAAGCCCCACGCCAACATGACGAGGTCGCGGCGGCGCGGGACTCGGCGTAAGGCTCCGAGCACACACACGATCACCGCCAGTGACACCAAGCCGGTGAACATGCGGTTCACGAACTCGACCATGGCGTGCTCGTCGGAGGCGCTGTGTGGGGCCAGACGACCACCGCTGCACGTCGGCCAGTCAGGGCACCCGAGCCCCGAGTCGCTCAGGCGGACGGCACCACCGGTGACGATGATGATCGCGAGCAGGACCGCAGCGACGAGCGTGACACGTCGGTACAGACCGGGTGTCATCTCGGGCAGGTGCATCCGCATCGGCGGGCGATCGTAGGCGGCTGACCACCGCCCTCGGTGACGGAGGCGGTGTGGCCCTCGTCGGTACGCTCGAGCGCCTCATGTCGATTCCTCAGTCGCCACGCTCGACGCGCCGAGCTGATCAGCGCCGGAGATCTCGGCGGCGGGCCGTGCTGGTCGGTGGTGTGCTTGCCGCCATCGTGGTTGGTGGTGTCGGAGCCTTCGCGCTGACGACCTCCGACGGGTTGGACGAGCGGGCCGAGCCCAAGCGTCCGAAGGTCACGACGACGACGCTCCCCCCGACCACCACGACGACCCGCGATCCGCGTCGCGGTCTCAACGTGCCGGTCACGATCGCCTTCGCGGGCGACGTGCACTTCGAAGGTCCGATCCGCACGAAGCTCGCCGAGAACCCGAGCGTCATGTTCGCCCCGATCGCTCCCGTCCTCTCGAGCACCGACATCGCGATGGTCAACTTCGAGTCGGCCATCACCGAGCAGAACACACCCATCCCGAAGCAGTTCAACTTCAAGTCGCCCACGAGCGCGCTCGTAGCGCTCCAGGCCGCGGGTGTCGACCTCGTGAATCAGGCGAACAACCACAGCGTGGACTTCGGGCCCCAAGGGTTGGCCGACACCATCGCGGCCAAGGCCACATCGCCGATCCCGATCATCGGGGTAGGGAACAACGCCACCGAGGCGTACACGCCATTCCTCACGGAAGTCCGGGGTCAGCGCATCGCGATCTTCGGCGCAACCGACGTGATGGGCGAAGAGCACGTCGCCTCCTGGACGGCAACCGACACCCAAGCGGGCATCGCGTCGACGAAGTACGAAGCCGAGGCGCGAATGATCGCGTCGATCCAGGCCGTCCGCCCACTCGTGGACACCTTGGTGGTGTTCCTGCACTGGGGTGTTGAAGCGATCGGCTGCGCGACTGATCGCCAGAAGGCGCTGGCGCGTGCGCTTGTCGATGCGGGCGCGGACATCGTTGTCGGGTCGCACGCGCACGTGTTGGAAGGTGGCGGCCGCCTCGGCACCGCGTTCGTCGGCTACGGGCTGGGCAACTTCTCCTTCTACAACGAGGCCGGCGAGAACGGCCGCACCGGCGTGCTGATCGTGACCATCACCGGTCGCGACACGGATGCGTACCAGTGGGTGCCGGCACGCATCCGAGGCGGGATCCCCACACCGCTACCGGCGGGCCCCGAAGCCGACGCCGAAGTAGCGCACTGGAACGAGCTCCGCGCCTGCACCGACCTCACGCCCTAATGCTTGGCGCGCTCGCTGTTCGCCAGCGCCTGCGAGCACCTGCGCTCCCTTCGGTCGCTACGGTGCCGCCGCTCGTGACCGCGCATTAGCGTCGACGGCGTGACGATGCACGAGTATGACGAGTTCTCGCTGTTTCACGAGAATGCTGAGGAGTTCGGGATTCCGTTCTCCGGGCCACCGGCGGTTCGACGGGTGTCGGTGGCGGTGGCCGACGACCGCGACCTCAGTGCGCTCGTGTGGGGAACCGAACCGCCGGATCTCGTGCTCCTGCACGGCGGTGCGCAGAACGCGCATACGTGGGACACCGTGGCACTCGCACTCGGGCGACCGCTGGTAGCGGTCGATCTGCCTGGCCACGGCCACTCGGACCACCGCGACGACGGTCCGTTCGGCCCGCGTCAGAACGCCGTCGATATGGCTGTCGCGCTGCGCTCGTTGGCGCCACACGCGGGGATGGTCGTGGGGATGAGCCTCGGCGGCCTGACGGCGATCGCACTCTCGACGCACGCTCCGGAGCTCGTGCGGTGCCTTGCGCTCGTCGACGTGACTCCCGGGGTCGACCGCGACAAGGCCGCCCCGATCGCGCAGTTCATCGCCGGTCCCGACTCGTTCGAGAGCTTCGACGAGATCCTCCAGCGCACGATCGAGTTCAACCCGACCCGCAGCGAGTCGTCGTTGCGCCGCGGTGTACTGCACAACGCGATCGAACGCGACGACGGCCGATGGGTCTGGCGGTACCAGCGGCCGCGGATCCTCGAGGCGACCGAGATGGACATTCCCGCCGACTTCGCAACGCTCTGGGAGGACGTCGGCCAGATCTCGGTGCCGTTGATGCTCATCCGCGGCGGCGCCACGGGCACCGTGGTAGACGACGCCGACGAGGCCGAGCTGCGACGACGCCAGCCTGGTGCGCGCGTCGAGCTCGTCCAGGGCGCCGGCCACAGCATCCAGGGGGACAAGCCGCTCGAGCTCGCACAGCTGCTCGACGACTTCCTCTCGACCTGAGGTGCTCGCACTTCCCGCGATCGAAGACCCACAAAGCTTTGTCGCCACGCGGCAGGCCTGGCACACCATGGCCGAGCACGTGCTCGCGGCAGCGCGATACAACGCCGAAGGTCGCATCGGGCTGCGCGCCGCGCCCGGCGGGTACAGCACGCCGCCATACGAGCGCTCGGGTGTGGTCGAGGAGCTCCGGGTCGCGGCCGACGAGCTGCACGTGCACCGCGACGGTGCGGAGATCACGCACCCGCTGACGACGATCGCCGCAGCAGCGAACGCCGTGAACATCGAGCCGGGCGCACCCGCGCACGTGTACACGCCGTACACGTCGTTGGAACCTGCCGCGCCCCTGACGGTCGATCTCCGAGCGGCCGAGATCCTCGCGTCCTGGTTCGCCCTCGGCTGGTCGGTGCTCGAGGAGCTCGCCGGCACCGCCCGGGTCAACGATGCGCCCCCCGAGATCACGTTGTGGCCCGAGCACTTCGACGCGGCAGTGGAGCTCGGAAGCGCAGACGTGGGGGCGCGCGGCACGTTCGGGGTCTCGCCGGGCGACCACGAGCACCTCGAGCCGTACCTCTACGTGACCCATTGGGCAGGCGTGCCCACCGACCTGTTCTGGAACGACGCCGCGTTCGCGGGAGCCAGCCTTGGCTACGGGATTCTCCGTGCAAGTACCGACCCGAGCTCCGCCGCGCTCGACTTCTATCGACGCGGCCTTGCCGTGCTCAGCGCGCCCCGGAGCTGAGCCGGGTCGAGTCCGATCCGATGGCGGCCAGGTCGTTCCAGCTCGCCCACGCGCGCAGCAGCTCTCCCGCCGCCCACGCGCGCTGCTGATCCGCGAAATGCTCGCTGCCCCGATCACCCGATGCCCCCAGCGGGACGACCCACCGACTGTTCCTACGATCGCCGAGATCGAACACATACCGCGCCACCGATGCACCCGTGACCCCGAAGCCGAAGCCCGCCGGGTGGGCCGCGTTGAAGACCGTGTCGGAGTCGCCGCCCATCTCGATCGGCGCCGGGTCGAGCTCGATCGCGACGTCAGGTCGGACCGCTGAGAGTGGATGGGACGGAGCGCACGAGTGCAGGGCTCCCCATCGCCACGCGCCGACGTCGTCGCCGAGCAAGGTCCTCAGCACACCCACACCGTTGGTGACCGCTCCGGCCAGGAGCTCGGTCCAAGTCTGTTCGTCGCCGAGGAGGGTTCGGTCATCGACTGCGAGCAGCTCCGTCAGCAGCGGCCACAGCCGCAGCTCGAGAGGTAGGAAGGTCGCGCTCGGTTCGCCCTCCAAAGGAGCTCGCAGCGCGGCCAACCGCGGGTCATGGGCGATGATCCGGCCCGCGGCGTCGCGAACCGCGAGGTACACCGCGGCGCCGATCGAGTCGGCGTCCATCGCCCGATCCCAGGCGCGGAGCGCGCCGATCGAGTCGCGCTCCCATTCGTCACGCCCATCGATCGCGGCGATGTGTTCGACCCACACGTCAGCAGGAAGCGATCGGCGGTCGCGGTGCACGAGCGCCATGTCTTCGACCGTGACGTCGACCGCGTCATCGAGGCGATCGTGCAGGCGACGTGCTCGGTCGGGACGGGCGTAGTCCAGACCGAGATGGTGCGGATACGCGTCGCCGACGATTCGCTGGTTCGCGGTCACGATCAGTCCCCCGGCTGGGTTCTTCGTCCGCGGGAGCTCGTCATGAGAGACCACGCCGCTCCACTCGTACTCATCGGTCCACCCGGGCACCGGGCCCCACGCGTTTGCCGGCGAGCGCACCGGGACACGACCAACGGTGCGATAGCCGATGTTGCCGTCGACATCAGCGCTGACGAAGTTGTTCACCGGGTCGACCCACGAGCGCATGACGTCATCGAGCTCGTCCACGTTCGCGGCGCGCAGCATGGGCTCGAGTACGGACAGACCCGCGCTCGGCTCGACAAGGGCCGTGGAGCGAAGCGCCACCGCGTGACCCGATGCGGGATCGCCGAACACGACGGGGCCATGGCGCGTCTCGAGGCACTCGACGGACACCGCATCGGAGTCGTGGACCTCGACGGTCTCGGTTCGTCGCTCGGGCTCGAGCCACGCGCCGGCGGCCTCGTACCGGAGTGAGCCGTCGTCTCGGAACCGCTCCACGTAGAGGTCTTGGTAGTCGCCGTTGGCGTTCGTGACGCACCACGCGATCCGATCGGTCTGACCGAAGTGGGGGAAGCCGGGGAGGCCGACGAACGCCAGCCCGACCGCGTCGAACTCGGGACACGCAAGGCGGCACTGGTAGTAGACGCCGGGAACCTCGACGAGTCGGTGAGGATCACCCGCGAGCAACGGCTGACCTGATGCTGTGCGGGAGCCGTGGACCGCCCACGCGTTGCTACCGTTGGCCGACTCGACCAGCATCCCGGTTGCGTTGGCAACCGGGGCCAGTTGCCTCGGGTCGTGCACGGCGGCGCGCCACCACTCACCCGGCGGGACGATGAGTGGCGTGTCGCTCGCAGCATTGCCCTCGAGGCGCGCGACAGTCTCGGGACCGAGCACGACCGCGAGGCGGCCTCGCCACAACTTGCGCTGCCAGTTGGCGAAGACGACGTGGCGCACGAGGAACACCGCGCAGCAGTCCCACGGCGACCATGCCTCGGGGGTGACGCCCATGGCACGAAGATCAGGCGGCATCGCCATGCCACCCTCGATGCGCGCGTTCACGCCCGCGGCAAACGCGATGAGCGGCTCTCGCGCGTCGGGAGGAAGCCCCTCGTACTCGCGACGGGCGGCGTCCCGAAGCCCACAACGACGAACGAAGATGTCAAAGCCCAGCGCACCTCGCCCCGCAACCTCTGCCCACTGCCCGTAGGCGCGACGTCGGTCGTACTCGAGCTGCCCGAGTCGGTCTTCTGCTTGAACGAAGCCTTGGGCAACGAACGCGTCCCTCGCGGTGGACGCCTGGATGTGCGGGATCCCCAACTCGTCTCGATGGATCGTGACCTCGTCGTCGAGCCCGACGACCGACACATCCACCACGGTGGTCACGCTACGCCCCGCTCGAACCGCGCCTGGGGGCATTCCCCTGACGCGCGAGCATCGCGGTGTGCACGAAGACCTGATCCGTTCGGCCCGCCGACGGATTCGGATCGTCGCGGTGATCGGCTTCGCTGTGCTCGTGCTCACGATGGGCGCGATCGTGTTCCCGGTCGCGTGGGTCCTTGGTGCGGCGTCGAACCCGCTCGGCACCGACCTCGGCTATGGATGGGGCCTGGCGGCGTGGAGCGCGTGGGTGAGCCTCGGGATCGGCCTCGTTGTCGGCGCTGCGACCTTCGCGTGGTCGTTGCTGCATGTGGAGGGACGCGTGCTCGACTTCGTGCGTGCCTGGCCCGGCCCGCGCGCCGGACCCAAGCCACCGCCCCGGCTCCCCCACGATGCCGTCGAACGCACCGAGAAGCTGCTCATCGGTCTCGGTCTCGCGGCCGGGGTCCACGCGCCACGTATCGCCGTCGTCATCGATGACGCGCCCAACTGCCTGACGGTCGGCCGGCGGAGCGACACGGCATGGCTCGTGGTGACCACAGGTCTCCTGGACACCTTGCCGAAGCGCGAGCTCGAAGCCGTGCTTGCGTACGAGGTCGGGCGCGTGGTCGAGCTCGAGGTCTCGCTCGACACGGTCGTCTATGCGTTGACGGCGCGGACGTTCGAGCTGTGGGCCGCGGCCTTCGATGACCTCGACGAGGTGTCGCTTCTGCTCGCGCCGCTTGGCCTCATCGCGTTTCCGTTCGTCGTCATCAGCGCGGTGCTGCGGGCCTCCGTTCTCCGGAGTCGCGCGCGTCTGGCCGATGGGCTCGCGGTCCGCTATTGCCGCAACCCCGTCGCGCTCGCGCACGGGTTGCGGCGGATCCTGGAGGACCCACGCGAAGTGCGCCGAGGCGATCCTGCCAACGCCCATTTGTGGCTGGAATACCCGCATACCCGCTCGTCGCGCTTGTTCTTGCGCACACACCGCATCCTGCCCCGACGCGTACGCCGCCTCGAGCGCGCGGCTGGTCTCGGCTAGCTCGCGACCCGCAACGCGCCGATCACGTCGTCGATCGGTGCGTGGTCGGCCGAATGGGCATCGAGGTACTCGTAGGCCACGAGCTGACCTGGCCCCACGACGAAGGTCGCGCCGAGCTGCGTGACCCTCGCGCCGGGCTTGTGAACCTTGTGACCTGAGGCTCGTGCTCGACGCGTTCCCGCCCAGCTGCGCGGGTTGAGGATCAGCTTGAAGAAGTTGACCTTTCCCACTCCGGCCGCGCGTGCTGCGTCACTGTTATCGTCCACAAGCACTGGAAACGGCACATGCTCGTCATCGACGAACGCAGCCGCATGCAAGCGGTTCCCTGTCCCCACCGCCACGACCTCGCCGTGGAGGCCCTTGATCTCGTCGTAGCGCTCGCGCAACTGCGCGGCATGCTCACGGCAGAGCAGTCAGCCGAAGTGGCGCAAGAACACCAGCACGACGGGCCGCGCAGCCCAGAAGTCACCGAGCCGTCGGAGTGCGCCCCTCGAATCCTCGAGCTTCACGTCGGCAAGCGTCGCGATGTCCACGGGACCACCGTACTGGCACGGGCCGTCGATCGATGGTCCTCGGCCGCCCGCACACAGGGCCGACGTGGGAGAATGTGGCCATGACCACAGCAACCACCTTCACCCGCATGGACGAGTCGACGGCTGAGCAGTGGGCAGTCATCGGCAAGGAGACCATGGAGCAGCAAGGTCGAGTCGCCGAGGGCGTACTCGCCATGCTGCGGTCGCTCGCCGACATCACCGATGGCTTTGCGGTCGATCAGCTCACGCACTGCTTGCAGACCGCCACGCTGGCCGAGCGCGCCGGCGCCGATGACCAGATGGTGGTCGCGTCGTTGTGCCATGACATCGGCAAGGCGATCAGCGTCCCGAACCACCCGAAGATCGCCGCCGAGGTCCTGAAGTCGTATGTGCGCGACGACGTGTACCAGGTGATCCGCGTCCACCAGGACTTCCAGGGCCGGCACTACTACCACCACTTCGGTGGTGATCCCGACGCGCGCGAGCAGTACCGCGGCGAGCCATGGTTCGCGCTCGCCGAGCAGTTTGCCGACGAGTGGGATCAGATCGCTTTTGATCCCGACTACGACACGCTTCCACTCGAGCACTTCGAGGACCGGGTACGGAACGTGTTCGGCTCACCCCACTCTTTGTGAGCGAGGCGCTCCAGCTCTAGCTCCGCGCGTTGGTCGACGCGGCAAACCCTGCGAGCGCGTCGACGAGCGCTTCGGTGTGCGGCGTGAACCCGGCGCCATCGAAGTGGTCCCAATGAGGTCCCATGCCGCGAACACGTGGAGGAAGCTCGACCTGCACACCCCCACCGTTGGCACGATTCACCGGATTCCGGTGGTCGAGACCGCGCAGCGCGGCGGGGATCACGTCGACGTCATCCACCACGTCGTATGCCGGCAGACCACTTCGAAGTGCGGCGGCGAGGCGCGATGCGAGGTTTCGGTCAGCGCCGCCCAGCAGGAGCGAGGTCCACCAACCGGCGCGCCCGTACCCGTGGAGTGAGACCACCACATCGCAGTGCGCGAGCACCTGCTGGAGTCGTGGCGAGGCGCCAGGATCGAAGTGGTGCGACGGCACGTGCCACGCGAGGTCGGCTGGCTGCACCACGACGTAGCAGGATGCTGCGGCTCGACTGGCGGCGGCTTCCGCGATCTCGGCCGTCCCTCCTTCGAGGCCGCCGTGCAGCGCGAGGAATCCGACGCGCGCTCTCAGGGCGACGCGCTCTTCGACACCGGGAGATGCCAGGAGCTCGGCGAACACACGCTCGACCCTAGATGTCTCGGAACCCTCGCTCCGCTCGCCGCACAGCGAGCCAGCCTGGCATCCTCGCGGGGTGCGATGCATCGTGGCGGTGGTAGGCGCGCTCGCGCTCGGCCTGGTCGGATGCACTGGCGGCGGCGGGCAGCTCGCACAGCGTGAGGCCACGGCGACCACGACGACATCGACCGCGACCACCGCCACCACGGCGACAACCGCTCCGGAAGCTTCGCCGACGACGACGGCCGCGACCACCGCCACGACCGCGGCTTCGACCAACCCGATCCCGACCGACCAGCTCAAGGGGCCGAAGACCGCGAACGCTGCCGCAGAGGCGATCGCCCGCATCGAGCGTCGCCTCCGAAGTTCGAACCGTGACCTGACGCGTCTCCTCAAGCTCGGACGCGCGCAGCAGCTCGCGTATCGGGCGCTGTCCTCACACCCGGCGTGGGTGGACAACGTGGTCGGCGAGGTCCCCGCGGACCTGCAGCCGCACGTGCAGGCGAACATCGACGCCGGGAACGCGCTGAGCGGGCTCACCGGTTCCGCGCCCGCACCCGCCGGGCTTCCGCAATGGCAGATCCTGGTGCCCGAGCCCGCCGCGACCTTACGCAGCTACTACGACGAAGCCGAGGCGGCCTACGGCATCCCGTGGCAGTACCTGGCGGCCATCCACTTCGTCGAGACGCGCATGGGGCGCATCCACGGCCTCAGCAGCGCGGGCGCGCAGGGACCGATGCAGTTCATCCCGGAGAGCTGGGCCGCGTTCGGGCAGGGCGGCGACATCAACAGCAACCATGATGCGATCCTTGCTGCCGGGCGCTACCTGGAGGCGAGCAACGCCGCCACCGACATCGACGGCGCACTGTTCTCGTACAACCACGACGAGCGCTACGTCGCGGCGATCAAGGCGTACGCGAGCGTGATGATGGCGGACCCGGGCGCGTACGACGGTTACTACCACTGGCAGGTCTTCTACGTGAGCGCCGACGGCACCTTCCTGTTGCCGGAAGGGTGGAGCGCGGTCTGACGGTCGGCATCGGGAACGGCCGCCTACCGGCAGGTAACCTGGGCCGCCATGTGGCGGCGGCGAGTCGACGGCGTGCTGGCACGCAACGTTGCGAACACCCGACGAGTGATGCCCTACCTCATGCGCGGCCGCAACGAAGCGGCCGTGTACCTCTCGCACGAGATTCCGATCGCGAAGACCGACGCGTTCGTGAGCGCCTGGAACCAGGCCAACCCGAGGTTGCGCATCGACGCATTCCACATGGTGGTGTGGGCGCTCAAAGACGCGCTCGAGAGGAACCCCACTGTGCACAGGTTCGTGGCCGGCGGCCGTTTGTACAACCGTGACGGCATCTGGTTCTCCTATGCCGTCAAGCGCAGGCTCGAGACCGGCGCCCCGTTCGTGGTGGTCAAGCGAAGGTTCGATTTCGACGAGTCGTTCGGCGAGATGGTCGAAGGGATGCACGCCGAGCAGGCGAAGGCTCTCTCCGGCGAGCTGAGCACGGTCGACCGCGAGCTGGGCTTGCTCATGAAGTTTCCCGGGTTCTTGCGACGCTTCTTGATGGCGTGCGTGCGCGGCGCCGACAATCTCGGACTGCTCCCTCGGAGGTACATCGAGAAGGACCCGATGTACACCTCCGCGTTCTTCGCCAACATGGCGAGTCTCGGCATGCCCGCCGTGTACCACCATTTGTACGAATACGGCACGGCCTCGATCTTCGCGTCGGTCGGACGACCGATCGCCGAACCGGGGAGCCCGACCAGCGGCCCTGATCGGCGCCGCGTCATGCAGATCAAGTACACCTTCGACGAGCGCGTCGAGGACGGTCTCGCCGCATGGTTCACGTGTCGGCGCATCCGCCAGGTCCTCGAGGATCCCGGGGCGAACGGGGTGGTCATGGAGGCCCGCGCGGCGGGATCGGTGGCCGAGCCCGATGCGGCCCCGGTCGAGACCACGCCGACGACCGTAGACTTATCGCCTTGAGCTACTTCTCCGATCGTCTCGACGCGTTCCCGCGCATCGAGCAGTATCGGCTTGCGAAGGCATCGGGCTACTGGCCCTATTACAAGTCGGTCGAGTCGGCGTCGACCCCGCGCATCACGATCGAAGGTCGCGAGGCGATCAACTTCGGGTCAAACAACTACCTCAGCCTCTCGTACCACCCCAAAGTGATCGAAGCCACGCTGGCGGCGACACGACACTTCGGGAGCGGCGTCACCGGCAGCCGACTGCTCAATGGCACGCTGACGCTGCACCGCGAGCTCGAGGGAGAGCTGGCCGACTTCTACGGCCGCGAGGCAGCCCTTGTGTTCGCCACCGGCTACGTCGCCAACATGAGCGCAATCGCCGGGTATCTGACTCGGCGTGACTTTGCCGTCGTCGACAAGGAGATCCACAACTCCCTGCTCACCGGCGTGAAGCTGGCCGGCGCGAGCATGAAGCGCTTCCGGCACAACGACCTTGCCCATCTCGAGAAGGTGCTCCAGTCCTTGCCCGACGAGGCAGGGAAGGGAATCATCATCGACGGCGTCTACTCGATGGGTGGTGACACCGCGCCGTTGGCGGCGATGGTCGAGCTGTGCCGGAACGTGCCCAATGCGTTCATTCTCGACGACGAGGCCCATGGGCTCGGTGTGCTCGGTGAGCTCGGACGGGGCGCCGCGGAGCAGTACGGAGTCCTCGACGCCGTCGACCTCGTCACCATCACGTTCTCCAAGACGCTCGGCTCATGTGGTGGCGCGCTCATCGGCTCGCACGAGGCCGTCGAGCTGCTCCAGCTCACGTCCGACATGTTGATCTTCACGGCGTCGAACACGCCCGGCTCGGTCGCGGCAGCACTCGCGGCATTGCGAATCCTGCGGGCGGAGCCCGACCGTCCCGCGCGGCTTCGCACAGGAGTCTCGGATTTCCTCGGGATGCTTGCGACGCGCGGCGTGCCGACGAATCCGGCGGAGAGCGCGATCGTCACGATCCCGCTCCGCAAGGACAGCGAAGTCGACACCGTCTTGCTCGCGCTCGATCTTCTCGACCACGGCGTGTTCGTGAACCCGGTCATTCCCCCGGCGGTCACCAAAGAGATGGGGCTCATCCGCCTCAGCCTGATGGTCGACCACGACACCGAGCTGCTCGAAGAGGCAGCAGACACGCTGTCAAAGGTGATGGCCGACCACGACCAGCTGTAGCGCCCGAAGAAAGATCTACGCCGCGTTCCGCACGTTCTCGAAGCGCTTCTCCCACGCGCTGTGGCGCGCACGAGCGTCTTGGATGAACGGCGAGAAGCCGATGAGCTTGAGGACGATCTCGTTGAAGATCCTCGCGAACCCTTTCAAGGGTCGCTTGAAGTCAACGAACAGCACTACTCGCGTGCCGTCACTGTCGTTCCAAGCTTCGTGCTCGAACGTGTCGTCGAAGACCAGGCTCTTACCCTCGACCCACGGGCGCACATCGTTACCCACCCGGATGCGGCAGCTCCCAGGTGCACCGGGGACCATGAGCGCGAGGTGGTACCGCAACACCCCTTTATAGGGACCGCCGTGCGCGGGAATGTGCTTCCCTGGCGACAGGATCGAGAACATGCCCGACGTCATCCCCGGGATCTTTGCCAGCGCGCTCGCCGTCGCCGGGCACCGATCGGCGTTGTCTCCAGCCTTGTAGCCGTAGGCGTAGAAGAAGAACGTCTTCCAGCGATCGTCGTCGGTGATCGAGTACTGGTCGGTAGAGATGTCCTGGAAGTTCGGCAGCGCGTCGTGGTACTGGAGCACCTCGTCGAGCTCTTTACGGATGGCTGGAACGTCGGCCTCGACATCGGCGATCCACGGGAAGTCGGACTGGTCGAAGAAGGTGTGATCCCCCACCAATGAGCGACGTCCGAAGTATCCGTCGACCCAGCGCAGGAACTTCTCTCCGATGCGGTTGGCCACGTCGACGGCACGTGCGCGAAAACCCTGGATGGGCATCGATCCCCTTCCCGACGGCAGGTCAGGCTACCGGCCGCGCACTCTCCGCGAGGAAGCGGTGGGCGGTCTCACCATCGACGACCCTGCGCATGGGCGGGAGGGCATCGAGCAGGACGTTGCGGTATCGCGCCGTTGCCAGCCGCCGATCGAGCACGGCCACGACCCCGCGATCGTCACGCGTGCGCACGAGCCGCCCGGAACCCTGCGCGAGAACGAGCGCGGTCGCCGGGAGATCCACGTCGAGAAAGCCGTTGCCCCCGGTTCGCTCCACGAGCTCGCGCCGGGCCTGCTCCAAGGGTTCGTCGGGGCGAGCGAACGGCAGCCGATCGATCACCACGAGCACGCACGACGGACCCGGTATGTCGAGCCCCATCCAGAACGCGCGGGTGGCGACGAGGCATGACGTCTCTTCCGCGGCGAACTGCTCGATCAAGCGGGCCGCCGGCTCGTCGCCCTGAACGAGTACGTCGTGTGACGTCTGTGCCCGCAAGAACTCCGAGAAGGTGCGCACCACCCGCCACGAGGTGCAGAGAACGAGCGCGCGACCGCCTGCGGCTTCGACGAGGGTGCACAGCTCTGCGCCGGCTGCGTCGTCCCAAGCCGCCTCGCGTACGTCGGGGAGATGTCGCGGCACATACAGCATCGCCTGGTTGCGGTGATCGAATGGCGACTCCACCTGCAGGGCCACGTAACCCAGGCCCGGACCGTCGTCGCCAAGGCCAGTGTCATCCTCATCTGCGCCCGCTCCCCCGATCGGAGCCGCGGGGTCCAGTCCCAATCCGCGCGCCAGCGGCTCGAACCGCGTCCCGGGACCGAGCGTGGCCGAGACGAGCACCGTGGCCACCTTCTCGAAAAGCACCGGCGCAAGGCGGGGCCCGATGGTGATCGGCGCGAGCCGCAGTACGCGTCGCTCGACACCCTCGACCCACACCACCTCGCCGTCTTCCGGCGCCTGAAGCTCACGCACTGCATCGAGGCGCGTGCTCGCCAGTCGAAACGCTTGGGCCGCGATGGCGCCGCCGCGCTCACGGTCGATCCCGCGCATCGCGGTCGCGAGCTGCTCCGCCAATCCCGCGAGCACCTCGGCGATCCGCCCGTCGGTGGTGTCGACTCGTCCCTCGAGCTGATCGAGTGCATCGCTCACGCGCTCAGCCGACGTGTTGATCGCGTCCACGGCTGCCGCAGGCGTGTCCACCCTGCGCAACCGGGCGGCGAGCTGGTGCAACCCGCCCGCCGACAGCTCAAAGCCGAGAGCACCCGTTGCCGTGCGGTCGAGCGCGTGAGCCTCGTCGAAGACCACCACGTCGTGCTCTGGGAGGAGATGGCCGTCGGCCGCGAGGTGCGCGCAGTACAGGGCGTGGTTGACGACAAGCACGTCGACGTCTTCGGCCTGGAGGCGAGCCAGCTCGGCGAAGCATTCGGCCCCCTGCTCGCAGCGCGTCGCGCCCGGGCACTCGTTGGCGGCGCACGTCACCAACCGCCACGACGCCGGGTCGATCCCCTCGGGAAGGTCATCGACCGCGCCCGTCGCCGAGTCAGAACTGAAGCGCTCCAGTGCCTTGAGATCGCGTTGGAACTGCTCCGACGGTCGCTCGTCGAACAGCGCACGGTCGCCGCGCGCCGCGGCCATCTTGGCGAGGCAGAGATAGTTGCTGCGACCCTTGAGCAGCGCGCGCGTGAAGGGCACGCCGGAATGCTCCTCGAGATGCGGCAGATCCTTGTGCCAGAGCTGGTCTTGCAGCGCGAGCGTGGCGGTCGCGACCACCGTGCGTCGCCCCGACGCCAGCGCGGGCGAAAGGTACGCCAGGCTCTTGCCCGATCCGGTGGGTGCTTCGGCAACGAGGTGGTGACCGTCGGTGATCGCCTCGAAGACTGCCTCGGCGAGACGGCGCTGCCCCGGACGTTCTTCGCCTCCGAGCGCACGAACGGCGCGGTCGAGCACATCGAGCGCGTCGGATGACTTGCTGGGCACGAATGCAGGGTAGGCAGCCCGAGCGAGGTCATCTCACGAGCTGCCGGTTCGATCAGTGGCCAGCGTACTCGATGAAATCGTAGGGGTAACCGCGCGGGAAGGCGCTGGCCCACGTGAGCGCCTTCCAGTGCTCCTCGTCCAATTGCCAACCGACGGCACCGATGTTGGCCTCGAGCTGCTCGACGTTCCTCGTCCCGATGATCGGGGCGGTGATGCCGGGGCGATTGGTGACCCAGTTGAGCGCGACTTGAGCCGCGGTCTTGCCGGTCTCCTCCGCGACCTTGCGAACCGCGTCCACGATCCCCCACGCTCGCTCGTCGAGCCGGTACGTGAAGGTGATGGGCTCTTCGGTCTCGCCACCACGCGTCCCCGCTGGGAGCTCGGCATCTCTCTCGTACTTGCCGGTGAGGATGCCGCCGGCGAGCGGGCTCCACGGCAGGACGGCGAGGTTCTCGGAGCGGCAGAGCGGCAAGAGCTCGCGTTCGATGTCGCGGGTGATCAACGAGTACTCCGGCTGGAGGGACACGAAGGGCGTCCACCCCTTGCCTTCGGAGAGGCCCAAGGCCTTCGCGAGCTGCCACGCCGTGTAGTTGCTCGCGCCGACGTAACAGACCTTCCCTTCATGTACGAGGTCATCGAGCGTCGACAGGGTCTCGTCGAGCGGCGCCCGGTTGTCCCAGCAGTGGACCTGATACAGATCGATCCAGTCGGTCCCGAGTCTGCGCAGCGAGTTCTCGACGGCACGACGGATGTGGCGACGGGAGAGGCCGACGTCGTTCGGGCCGGGCCCGGCCTGGAAGCGCACCTTGGTGGCGAGGATCACCCGATCCCGCTTGCCCGCGAGCGCTCGTCCGGTGATCTCTTCGGAGACGCCGTCGGAGTAGACGTTCGCCGTATCGATGAAGTTGCCACCAGCGTCGAGGAAGCGGTCGACCATCGCGTGGCTCGTCGCCTCGTCGGCCTCACGCCCGAACGTCATCGCTCCGAGACAGAGCTCCGAGACGCTGATGCCGGTCTGTCCGAGCTGGCGCAGCTCCACAAGATCCTCCTGGTCGCGGTGGGTTGCCATCCTCGCGGCTCCGGGGCGCGGCTCACAATGCAGCCAGGTACGAGGCCTACGGTGGGCTGATGGCCGTCCGTCCGCCGGCGCGCGTTCGCATCCTGCGGTGGGGGCTCACGATGGCGATGAACATCGGGATCGCCAACGAACAGCTCGACGAGCAGACGCGCGCGATCTGACGCTCAAGAACGCTCGAGGACGATGACCGGGATTTGACGATCGGTCTTCTGCTCGTACTCGGCGACGTACGGGATGTCGCGCTTCTGTGCTTCCCAGATGCGATCGCGCTCTTCGCCCTCGGCGACCCGCGCCCGCGCGCTGAACTCCTCAGTGCCGACTTCCACGGTTACGTCGGGGTTCGCGAGCACGTTGTGGTACCAGTCGGGGTGCGTGTGGGCACCGGCCTTGCTGCCGAAGACCGCGAGCCCATCGCCCTCTTTCCGGTACGCCAACGGAGCCACGCGCTCTTGACCGCTCTTGGCGCCGGTGGTGTGCAAAAGCAGAAGGTGTGCCCCCTTGAAAGGGCCACCGACCTTGCCGCCGTTGGCACGGAACTCGTCGATGATCTGTTGATTGAAGTCGTTCATGTCAGCCATGTCGCCTCACACGTCAGGGGTCGACGGAGTATTCCAGACCCGGCGTAACCTCCTGGACCGTGGACTTCCGCACCGAGTCGCTTCCCGATCTCGCAGCCGCGGTGCGGGATCGGCGCGTTTCATCCCGCGAACTCGTCGAGCACGCATTGGCTCGCATCGAGCACGCCAACCCGGCGGTGAACGCCTTCGTGGCGATCAACGCCGACGCTGCCCTCACCGCCGCGGACGACATCGATCGGCGGGTCGGCTCCGGGGACGACGTCGGTCCGCTCGCCGGCATCCCGATCGGCGTCAAAGACCTCGAAGACGCAGCCGGCTTCATCACGTCGTCGGGATCTGCCACGCACGCGAACGACGCGCCCGCGACCCGCGATTCAACCCTGGTGCGACGCCTGAAGGAGGCGGGTGCCGTCGTCGTCGGGAAGACGAACACGCCCGAGTTCGGGCTGAAGCCCCAGACCGACAACCCGACCTTCGGGATCACCCGCAACCCGTGGGACCTCGAACGCACGCCGGGCGGCTCGTCGGGAGGCACGTCGGCCGCGCTCGCTGCGGGCATGGTGCCGCTCGCGACCGGTTCCGACGGCGGTGGGTCGATCCGGATCCCGTCGTCGGTGACCGCGCTCTCGGGGCTCAAGCCGTCGCTCGGGCGCGTACCGAGTGGCGACGCCGGTCCACCTGGCTGGCACAACCTCACCACACGCGGCGTGATGGCTCGACGCATCCGTGACGTGGCCTATGCCCTCGACATCGCCGTTGGACCGGACCCGCGCGACCAGCGGTCCTTGCCACGCGATTCGGTCTCGTGGTTCGAAGCAGTGCCCACACCGACACCACCGCGTCGCGTCGGATGGTCGCCGACACTCGGCTACGCCCGCGTCGACCGCGAGATCCGCGCAACGTGCGAAGCGGCGATGCACAAGCTGGCCGCGGCCGGCACCGAGGTCGTCGAGATCCCATCGGTGTTCGCCGAGGACCCTGGTCCGTCGATCGGCGCGCTCGTCTCCACGTACACGCGCCGCACCATCGAACCGTTCCGGGATACGCCGTGGTGGTCCAAGCTCGATCCACTGGTCGTCATCGCCGCGGAGATGGCTGCGGCGACCATCTCCGCGATCGACCTGGTCGAGGCCGAGGACGCGTGTCACCGCCTGAACGGTCAACTCGTCGACGTGTTCGAACAGGTGGACTTGCTGCTCTGCCCGACGACCTGCGGAGTGATGCCGCTCGCGTCGATGCCGACCACGGTCGGCGACCTCATGGCCCGATTCCTGACCGAGGGCGATGTCGACATCGAGCGACTCACGAGCGGCCTCGACCTCGAGCGACTCACGGGCTGGCTGGAAG
The DNA here is from genome assembly GCA_040881685.1 of Acidimicrobiia bacterium. Taxonomy (NCBI): domain Bacteria; kingdom Bacillati; phylum Actinomycetota; class Acidimicrobiia; species Acidimicrobiia bacterium. The sequence continues at coordinate 140,949 of JBBECS010000050.1, forward strand.
GTCTCGGCACGCTCGACGTGCCGTTGGGCACGATCGACGGTGAGCACGTGCTCGACTGGAGCCGACTCACGCAGCCGTTCAATATGACCCGATCACCCGCGGGCACGGTGTGCGCGGGTTTCACCGCCAACGGTCTGCCCGTCGGACTCCAGGTGGTTGGTCCCCAGCACGGCGACATCGCCGTCCTGCAGGCCGTGGCCGTCATCGAGGATGCCCTCGCGCTCGACACCGTCGCACCGATCTGAGCGCGTGAGAACGAGCTACGACTCCATGACGATTCGATGGAATCGGAGCGTGTCGTTGTGCTCATCGATGCGCACGATCCCGTTCGCCGCGCACGTGAATACGAACACATACTCGTTCGAGTAGTCGCGTCCGGCGCGGGTGGTGCACGCGAAGCGGTACAGCACCACGACCGTGTCTCCTTCGGCAACGATCTTGAACGCGTCGGCCCGACCGGTCGTGAGGTCGAAGAACCTCGAACCCTCTCGGTCCATGGCAGCCACCACGGTCTCGCGTCCGAGGTAGGGGCGACCCTCCAACGGGGCGCTCTGCGGCGGCACCCACTCCACGTCGTCGGCGAGCACGCGCGCGAGGCCCGCGTGGTCTGCGGCCCGCATCGCTGCGAAGTAGTCGAGTACGAGCTGCCGGCTGGTCTCGGTCTCGGTCATGCCGTCCCCTTCCCCCCCTCAATCCTGGTCGCGCCCGCTCGGGCTCGGGGTACCCGAGCCCGCCCCCTCGGGGATGCTCGGCTGCTCCTAGGCTCACAGCATGTCGTACAACGGCTTCAAGGTTGCCGACAGCGACATGCACGTGCTCGAGCCGCCTGACCTGTGGCCGCGGTACATCGACGAGCGGTACTCCCATGCCGCGCCGGTCGGGCTCGACGAGATCCCACGAGACATGCGACTGCGGATCAAGTCTCGGGTGGTCCTGCGCGGCGGCGTCATCCGTCCACGTGACGTGCAGGAGCCCGGGGACGTGTGGCGACCCGAACATGAGAGCGCGTTCGCGCACGCCGAGGCGCGCGGCTGGGATTCCCAGTCGCAGCTCGAGGCAATGGACAATGAGCACCTCGACGTCACCGTGCTCTTCCCGAGCCGGGGATTGTTCGCGCTGGCCATCGATTCGGTGAACGTCTTGGGCCCCACCGATGGGCTCGAGCCAGAGTATGCGGCCGCGATCGCCCGGGCGTACAACGACTGGCTCCACGAATTCTGCCAGGCCGACCCTCGACGCATGTACGGCGCGGCGATGGTGACCGCGCACGACGTCGACGCCGCGGTGGCGGAGATCCGCCGCTGCGTCGAGGAGTACGACTTCAAGGCGGCCTTTCTCAACCCCGGTCACGTGAACCTGCGGCCGTGGCACCACCCCGCGTACGACCCATTGTGGGCGGAGTGCGAACGCTTGAACGTGCCGATCTGCTTCCACGGCGGCGGACAGACGTACCTGCGCCCCGACTACTCGCTCGAGGTGTTCGACCGACTCATGCTCTGGCACGTGTTCAACCAGCCGCTCGGCATCATGGCCGTCGCCGTGAGCTTCACCGGCGGTGGGGTGCTCGAACGCTTTCCCGCGCTGCGCGTCGGCCTCCTCGAGGGCAACTGCTCGTGGGCGCCATGGCTCATGCACCGACTCGACGAGCACTACGAGTGGCTCGGGCACCTCGAAGCGCCCGAGCTCACGATGAAACCGTCGGAGTACCTGCGCCGGAGCTGCTTCCTCTCGGTGGAGGTGGACGAGGACACGTGCAAGTACTTCGTCGACTGGTTCGGCGACGACAACCTCTTGTTCTCCACCGATTACCCACACGCCGACTGCAAGTACCCGAGCTCGCTCCCGTACTTCTTCAAGCTGCCGCTGTCGGAGGAATCCCAACGCAAGGTCCTCTGGGACAACTTCTGCCGCCTGTACGACTTCCCCTTGGACTACGAGGCCTGAGCGATGGACCGCAAGCTCGGGATCATCGGCGTCGGACGCATGGGTGGAGCGATGTGGCGGCGACTCCACGGTCTTGGCCATGACGCGGCCGTCTTCGATACCGCCACCGAAGCGCTGGCCGCCCTCAAAGCCGACGGCGCGGAGGTGGCTACTTCCCCTCGCGACCTCGCGTCGCGCGCCGACACGATCATCTGCTCGCTCCCCCGCTCCGACGACGTCCAGATCGCTCTCCTGGAAGACGACGGCGTAGCCACGACCGCGCAGCCTGGGACCGTGATCATCGACACGACGAGCGGTGCACCGAGCCACTCCCGTGACATCGCCGCGCACTGCGCGACCCGCGGCCTCGCGTACGTCGATGCCGGTGTGAGTGGTGGCGTTCACGGTGCAGCCAGCGGAGCCCTCAACATCATGGTTGGCGCGAGCGACGACAATTTCTCAGCGGCGAAGCCGATCCTCGAGCTGCTCGGTCAGACCATCTGGCATTGCGGTCCGCCGGGGACTGGGCATGCGATGAAGACGGTGCTCAACCTCTCGAACCAGGGAAAGATGCTCCTCGAGATCGAGGCGCTGCTCGTCGGGCGCGCCGCCGGCCTCGACGCCGAGCAGATGATGGACGTGCTCGGGTTGGGCACGTGGAAGTCGTTCCTCACGGGTCCCGACGGCCGCAGGCAGTTCGGCTTCTCGCTCGGCATGTCGTGCAAGGACTACGACGTCGGGATCGGCGTCGCCAAGGAAGAGGACGTCCCGGTCCGGACATTGGCGGCCGCGCACCAGACCATGCACGCCATCCTCGACGCGATCGGGCCCGACGCGGACATCGTCGACTACGTGAGCGTGCTGGAACACGACGCCAACGTCGAGCTCCCGAACCACGGCCACGGCCACGATCATGAGGAGGACCACCCATGAGTGAGGCATCGGAGAGGGCTGCGGCGGCGGTCGCGGCGACCCCCATGCAACAGGTCGCGCCGTACCTCGTCGAGCTCTCGGGCACGGTGCTGTTCGGCGACATCTGGGAGCGCCCCGGCTTGTCTCCCCGTGATCGCAGCCTCGCGACGCTCACCGTCCTGATCGGCAAGTTCCGCACTGACGAGCTGCGGTTCCACCTCGGACGCGCGCTCGACAACGGCGTGACCCGCGAGGAGGTGGGCGAGCTGATCACGCACCTCGCCTTCTATTACGGATGGCCGGTAGCCAACAACGCGTGCCAGATCGCGGCCGAGGTCTTCGCCGCCCGCGACGCCGAACAATGAACTTGCTTGGTCAACGCGGAAGAAGCCGACAGCTGCTGGGGGCGAAGATGCGGCGCATCGCAATCGGGATCGGCTTGATGATCCTCATGGTGCCGACCGTCGGGCACGCCGGGGTCAAGGGCGAGCTGGGTTCCATGAGTGGCACGGTCGTGAACGAGTCAACCGGCGCTCCCATTGCCGGCATGTGCGTGCAAGCAACCTTCACGCTGGAGTCGGACGGGCGACAGACGTCATCGAGGCGGCAGTACAAGACGACGACCAACAGCGCCGGGGAGTACCAGCTCGAGAACATGAAGCCCGGTCAGTACCTCGTCGTGTTCCTGAGCTGCAAGGACAACAAGCCCAAGACCCAAGAGTTCGCGCCATCGACGTTCCGCGACAAGCTCGGCCTCGCACCGGTCCAACCGCCGCTGGTCACGCCCGGTCCGATCTCCCCGTACGCGGAGCTGGTCCGCATCCTGGTCGGCCTCCCGACGACCGAGATCGATGCCGCGATGTCCCCTGGCGCCACGGTCACCGGTCGCGTGGTCGATCCGGCGGGAAGACCCCTGAAAGACATGTGCGTCCAGACCCGTTTCGACCTCGCATCCCCACAGTCGGCCATTCAGCGCACGAACGACGCTGGGCGGTTCGAGCTCCAGGGCGTGCTCCCCCGGGACCCCGACACCGCGACCGAAGGCTTCGAGGTGTTGCTCGAGTTCTCGGACTGCTCACGCTCGCCGAAGTATTCGACGTCGTCGATCTCCGTGAGTTTTCCCGGTCCACGCGAAGGCGTGACAATCGATGACTACACGATGCAAGAGGACACGGCATCGTGCGTCCCACCGGGTCGAGCAATCCGGTCCGTCGACGGCATCGCCGAGAGCACCATCCGATTCGTGATGGATGCCTCTGGGACCGCCGACGTCTTCTGGCTCGACTACAGCGGGGCGCGTGTCCTCTACATCACCTTGAGCGAAGGGCAGAGCATCGAGCAGCCGACGTTCATCACCCATCCCTGGGTCGTGGTGAACAGCGACGGCGAGTGCCTCGGCTACATCTTGTCGAACAAGCCGTTGCAATCCCTGCGGATCAGGTGACCGGTCTCTTCTGTTTGGACCTACCTGTCGGAGTCGAACGGCATTCGGTCGCGCCTACTTCTCGGTGCAGCCGGGTGCGGCCGGCCGCAACACCGGTTTCGGCCCGGCACAACGAAAGGAGTCGGGTGATGAAGGCAGCACGCCTCGAGGACGGTGCGTTGCAGATCATGGATGCCCCCGTGCCCGAGCCGGGCGCGGAGGAAGCGCTCATCCGCATCTCGGCGTCGGGTGTGTGTCACTCCGATCTGCACATCGTCCGCCAACACTTGGCGACCGGTCGCAGCAGTGGCCTCGGTCACGAGGCGATCGGCATCGTCGAGGCGCTCGGCCCGGGCGCCGAACGATTCGCTCAGGTCGGCGAGCGAGTGATCCTCGGACTCGGAGGGATGGGGGGCTATTGGTGCGGCGCGTGTGAGTACTGCCTCCGCGGGGAGCCGCGGCACTGCGCGGACGCGAAACAGATCCTGGGCACGTTCGCCGAGCACATCTGCGTGTGGGCCAAATCGCTCGTGATTGTCCAAGACGAGATCGCCGACCAGGAAGCTCCGCTCGCGTGCGGTGGTCTCACGGCCTACGGCGCCGTGAAGAAGTTGTCGAAGCACGGTGTGCACCCGGGACAGTCAGTGGCCGTCATCGGCGCCGCCGGCGGCCTCGGGCACTACGCGGTCCAGCTCGCGACTCTGTTCGGCTACCGAGTGGTCGGCGTCGATCTCGGCGCCGAGCGCCTCGACTTCGCCCGGTCGCTCGGCGCAGAGCTCGCCTTCGAACCAGACGAGGCCGTCGAGGTCGTGCAACGCGAGCTCGGCGGGGTCGACGCAGCGCTCGTGTTCTCCGCGAGGTTGGCGGGCTTCCACACCGGCTTGAAGCTCCTGCGGCGCGGCGGGCTCTTCGTCGCCGTCGGGCTCCCCCCGCGGAGCGACGGCAACCTCGAGCTGAACCCACTCGAGTTCTTCATGCGCGATCCGACGCTCATCTACTCCGCGGTCGGCACCGTGCAGGACATGCGCGAGCTCGTGGACCTCGCCGCGGCAGGCCGCGTGCAGAGCCACATCTCGCGGGTAGGGGCGTTGACGGAACTCCCCGCAATCTTCGAGGAGCTCGAGGCGGCCAGCTACCTCGGCCGCGCGGTGATCACCGATCTCTCTCGCTGACTCGGCGAGTACCGACTTCGCCTCACGTTCGCGGACGGCTGGTCGGAGAGGTCGATCTCGCGGCGGTTCGTCTCGGAACCGCCCAGCCGCGAACACGACTCGACGTGGAAGGATCTCGACCGATGGTGGATCGGACGACGGTCGTCGACAAGACCACGGTGATCCCGAGCCCCCCGAGTGTGGTCTTCGCGGCGGTGAACTCCCCCGAGACGGGACCTCTGATCGACCCCGCCGTGCGGGAGTGGCGCCCCGATACAGAACCGATCGGGGTAGGCACACGCTTCACGATCCGCGGACGTCTTGGCGTGCTGCCCATTCGGGGCACCAGCGAGACCGTGCGATGGGAGCCACCCCTGCTCGCGGAGTATCGGAGCGTGGTGACGTGGCCGGCCCGCATGACGGCCCAGCACCGCTTCGAGCCACGTGCGGATGGCGGAACGAACTACACGTGGTCGATCACGTTTCACGAAGTCAGCATCATCGGCCGGCCACTCGTCGCCCTCGCGGCCCGCTTGTTCGCACGGGCTCTCGCGAACCAGGCAGACGCTCTCACCAGCTACCTCCGCGCCATGCCTCCCTCTCCCAACGACTAGGGCGGGACCGGGAGCACGAGAGAGACGGGGCTCGAAAGAACGCTGGCACGTTCGGCTGGCAACACCTGGACGTGGCTTGGGTGCGAGCGGGGCGCCAGTCGTCGTTCCGAGGGGCTCGGGCGCAAAGCCGCGCCGCGAACTCGCACGGATACCATTCGCGACATGCCTGGCGGGTCGCTCGAGGTTGACTACCTCGTCATAGGTGCAGGTGCCGCCGGCTTGGCATTCACCGATGCCCTCATCTCCGACTCGGACACGACCGTCTTGATGGTCGACCGTCGCTACAGTCCGGGCGGACATTGGAACGACGCGTACCCGTTCGTCCAGCTTCATCAGCCTTCCGCCTTCTACGGCGTTAACTCGCGGAAGCTCGGGCAGGACCGGATCGACGACCTCGGACCCAACGCCGGCTTCTACGAGCGCGCGACGTCAGCCGAGATCTGCCACTACTTCCAAGCGGTCCTGCACGAACGGCTGCTCCCGTCCGGCCAGGTCGAGTTCCTCCCCATGACCAGCTGCGTCGAGGACGACTCCAGGCGCGCCCGCGTCGTCTGCCGGCTCACCGGCGCCGAACGGGAGATCACCGTGAGGCGCAAAGTTGTGGATGCGCGCTACCTCGAGAGCTCGATCCCGGCGACACACACGCCGAGCTTCGACGTGGACGACGGTGTGTGCTGCATCCCGGTGAACGACCTGGTCCGGAGTGACCACCCCGCCGGCGGCTACGTCGTCATCGGCGCAGGGAAAACAGGGATGGACGCGTGCAGCTGGCTGCTCGAGCACGGCGTCGACCCGGACGAGATCGCGTGGATCAAGCCCCGTGACGCCTGGGTCATCGACCGGGCGACGTTCCAGCCGCGCGAGAAGGTCGGAAGCTTCATCATCGCTTGGGCCGCAGCAGTCGAGGCGGCTGCGTCGGCGACGTCGATCCCGGACCTGTTCGGTCGACTGGAAGAGGCCGGCGGGCTGAAGCGGCTCGACGCTTCGATCGAGCCAACGATGTATCGCATGGCCATCCTGAGCGACAGCGAGCTCGAACAGCTCCGGAGCATCGAGAACGTCATCCGCGCCGGACACGTTCGGCACATAGACACGCGCCGGATCCTTCTTGAAGGCGGTGACGTTGGGACCAACGCGGATCCGCTCTACGTCGACTGCACTGCCGAAGGACTCCCCAGGCCGTCGCCTCGACCGATCTTCGAGCCACACCGAGTCACCATCCAACCGATGCGCGAGGGAAGCCCGACGTTCAACGCTGCTTTGATCGGGTATCTCGAAGCGATTCGCGATGAAGTCGACTTGCAGAACTTGATGACCCCGACCAACCCGTATCCGAGCGAGGCCGCGGATTGGATCCGAGCGCGACACGTCGGGATGATCGCTCAACGCAGGTGGGACCAGACTCCTGATGTGCGCGACTGGATCGAGCGCTCACGGCTCAACGTCGCATCAGGCCTGCTGGACCATGCCGGAGAGCCTGGTGTCGCCCAGGCGATCGGGTCGTATCTCGAGAACTCCGATCGGGCGATCGAGAACCTCGGCGCGCTCCGAGTCCAGCTCGGTGACACCGTCATGACGGAAAGCTGACCTGCATCGGCGCCGAGAACCGTGTAGTTGTCAATGTTCGGGTCATGGCTGATCATCACCAGTCCGTTTGCGAGACGGCCGCTTCCAGCTGCGACGACCCTCTACGGATACTTCGTCCCCAGGGGCACCGTGCCGGCTGCCCGCGCCGCCCGCGCGCTGACCTTCGTCATCTTGACGAGCTCTTCGCGATCCGAGCTCCCCGACACCGCGATGGCGAGGGCGGGTCCGACGTCGGGGGCATAGAGCTTGAACTCCAGCACTTTGGGTTCGATCGGGTTCGTGTCCTTGGTCATCAGTACGTGCTCGTAGTGCCCCGCCTTGACTTCGACCTGCTCGTCGACGCTGAGCACCTCGCCCTGGTCCTCCGCTTCACCGGCGTAGTACTCCTGGCGGTACCGCAGGTCGTCGACGGGGTCCGCCGGCACCGCGACCCCGGCGAGCGCGCCGTCGACCCCGGCCTCGAACGATCCGTCTCTCGACGTGATCTTGCCCTTCTCGAACTCGGCGGTGTCCTCGCCCAAGTACCAGATGTTCCCCTCGGTGTCTTGGGCGTACCAGTCGAAGGTGTCTTCCACCACCGCGCCGTTGTCGGTCACGGTGTCGCGCACCACACGAGCGGTGACGCCGTTGGCGATCTTCTTCGTCTCGCTCGTCACCGTGACGATGACCTTGAGCACGTTCCCCTCGGCGTCGGTCTCCCGATAGGTCCATCGCGTGCTCGGCTCCATCGGCCAATAGGGGTTGTCGATCTCCACCGTGAAACTCGCGGGGTCGAGATCGAATGGCTCGCTGCCCTCGGGAAGACCATCATTTCGCGGAGCAGCCGCACGAGCGCTCCCGCTTGAGATGACGGCGAGAAGCAATGCGACGGTGACCGATGCGATGCGTGTGCGCTTGGACATCTGCTGACCTCCGTTCGCTCGTGAAGCGAACGTACGCCCCGTCACGTGTGAATTGCGTGTGAGGTGCGCTGATCGCTTCCCTCGACCAAGTATCGGAGGGGCGACACGTCGCTGTGTGTAACTGATCGTGGTCGGAGAGGGGACGTGTCGCTCAGCGCCACGCGCTACGGCTGAAGCGGACAGCGGCCCTCGCGAGCACTCCACCCTCACACTTCACAGAGTCGGGAGCACTCTGTTCCGGGGCGGCGAGGGGCTGTCATGATGCTGGCATGCCTGGGGGCGGCACAGGTCGCGTGGTGACGGCGACGGTGCTGTTCGTCGATCTGGCGGGCTCGACGGCACAGCGGGTCGCGTTGGGTGACGACGCGGCCGACCACCTCACCGCCGCTTGTGATCGGCTCTCGCGCGCTGCGGTCACCATGCATGACGGCAGGGTGGTCAAGGGAACAGGCGACGGGTTGATGGCCGTGTTCTCCGCGGCCTCAGACGCGGTGGCTGCGGCGGTCGCGATCCATCAGGCGGCTGAGTATCACAACCGCGGGGTTGACCAGCCCCGCCATCTCGCGATCCGGATCGGGTGCTCGGCTGGTGATGTGCAAGTCGTCGCGGGCGACTGCCACGGCACACCGGTCGTCGAGGCCGCTCGGCTGGAGGCCGTCGCGACCGTGGGTGAGATCTGGGTGAGTGATCTGGTGCGTTCCCTGGTGGGGTCGCGGGGCACATACTCGTTCGAGAGCGTCGGCGCCTTCGAGCTCAAGGGCTTGGCCGAGCCGTTGACCGCGCACCGCGTCCCGTGGGAACCGCTCGCCGAGAGCCCGGCACCGCGGGAGGAGCCGGTAGCTGCGTGGGGCCTCGAGCTGCAGCTGGTGCCGCTGCCACACCGGCTCGAGCCGGGCGGTGCGTTCGTAGGGCGGGTGCGCGAGCGGGCAGTGCTGGATGGCGCACTACGGGCAGTGCGGGCTGAGGGTCGCCGTCGGGTTGTGCTGGTCAGCGGCGAGCCCGGGATCGGGAAGACCGCGTTGACGACGGAGATCGCGGGCTCGGCGCGCCGCGAAGGCGCGGTCGTGCTCTATGGGCGCTGCGACGAGGACCTCGGCATCCCGTACCAGCCGTGGATCGAAGCGCTCGCCCATCTCGTTCGCCATGCCCCCGAGGAGCTGCTGAGCGCACATGTCGCAGCGCGCGGCGGTGTGCTCGTCCGTCTCGTCCCCGAGCTCGGGCACAGGGTGGGTGCGACTCCGCCGGTGTCCAGCGATCCTGAGGCGGAGCGCTACCTCGTGTTCGGCGCGGTGGTCGACCTGCTCGAGCGCGTCTCGAATGCGGCTCCGGTGGTGCTCGTACTCGACGACCTGCACTGGGCCGACCTCCCGTCGCTTCAACTGCTCCACCATGTGGTCGGTGCCGACGCCGCCGCGCTGCGGGTGCTCGTGACGGCGACGTACCGCGACACCGACGTCGCCGACGACCACCCGCTCGCGGCGGCGCTCGCCTCGCTGTACCGAGAACCCGGCATCGAACGGATCGACGTCGCCGGCCTCGACGACATCGGAGTGGTCGAGCTGTTGGAGGCCATCGCAGGCCACGAGATGGGTGACGACGGCATCGAGCTCGCCCGACTGGTCAGGCGCGAGACGGGTGGCAATCCCTTCTTCGTTGCCGAGGTGCTCCGGCATCTCGCGGAGAGTGGCGTCATTCGCCAGGAGGACGGGCGTTGGGTGGCGAAGGTCGACTTCTCGTCGATCTGGCTGCCCGAGAGTGTGCGCGAGGTGGTGGACCAGCGTGTGCGGCGACTCGGCGACGACGCTCACCGCACTCTGACGGTCGCGTCGGTCATCGGGCGCGACTTCGACCTCGGCCTGTTGGCGCGCGCCGCCGAACGCGACGAGGACGACGTTCTCGACACGCTCGAACAGGCGGCGGCGGCGGCGGTCGTGTCCGAGGTACACGGCCGATCGGAGCGGTTCACGTTCACGCACGCTTTGTTCCAGCACACCCTCTACGACGCGCTGTCGGCGAGTCGGCGCGCCCGTGCCCACCGCCGGATCGGCGAGCTTCTCGAAGCTGAGTGGGGCGACGACCCCGGTGACCGCATCGGCGAGCTGGCGTATCACTGGATCTCGGCGGGCACGCCGGCCGAGGCCGACAAGGCAGCCGGCTACGCCCACCGGGCGGGAGAGCACGCGCTCGACGCTCTCGCGCCTGACGAGGCGATCCGCTGGTTCCGTCAAGCGTTGGAGCTCCTCGACGCTGAACCGGACCACGGTGACCACCAGCGCCTCGAGGTCGCCATCGGCTTGGGCGACGCGCAACGCCAGGCGGGTGATCCCGGGTACCGCGAGACCTTGCTCGACGCAGCCGCGGAGGCGACGCGCCTCGGCGACACGGATCGCCTCGTCATCGCCGCGTTGGCCAATCAGCGGGGCGGGTGGGCGAGCAACACCGGGGCGATCGACGCCGAACGGATCGCGACGCTCGAGCAGGCGTTGAACGCGCTGGGCGGAGGTGACAGCCGGGCGCGCGCGTGGCTGCTCGCGACGCTTGCGTCAGAGCTCACTTTCAGCGGGGACCTCGATCGGCGGCGGGTGCTGGCGGCCGACGCGGAGTCGATGGTCCGCCGCCTCGAGGACGACGCCGCGCTCCTGCGGGTCCTCAACCTGACGTTCGTTCCGCTCTGGGTGCCCGATGGCTTCGCCCGAAGTGTCGCGGCGTCCGAGGAAGCGCTGATGCTCGCGGAGCGGGTCGGCGATCCGGTCGCTCGGTTCGGTGCTGCCCAGATCCGTCTCTTTGCCATGGCGTCCAGCGCAGACCGCGCGGGCATCGACACGGCGATGGAGCTGATGGAGTCGCTCGCGGCCGACATCGGCCAGCCCTACCTCAGCTGGCTCGTGACCTACGAGCGATGCTGGCAGGTCCTGCTGGCCGGCGACGCAGACGAAGCCGAGCGCCTGGCCACCGACGCGCTGAAGATCGGCGCGGACAGCGGGCAGCCCGACGCCCTGACCGTGTACGGCGCCACCCTGCTCAACATTCGTTGGCACCAGGGCCGCACCGAGGAGATGCTGCCCCTGATCGAACAGGCCGCCGCCGAGAACCCCGATATACCTGCGTTCCAGGCCGTCTACGCGCAGATCCTCTGCGAGTGCGGGCGCATCGAGGAATCCCGGCCGTTGCTCGCAACAGCGCGCGGCGCCAACTTCCATCACGCGGCGTACGACTACATCTGGCTCACGAACACGGCGTGCTGGGGAGAGACCGCGGCATGGCTCGGCGACACCTCCGCCGCGGGCCTCCTCTTCGAGCGGCTTACGCCATACGAGCCCCAGGGTGTCATGAGCGGCGCGACCTTCACGGGCACGGTCGGGATGTACCTCGCCCGGCTCGCCGTGGTGCTCGACCTCCACGACGACGCCGACAATCTGTTCCAACGGGCCGACGTACAGGCGCGCGCACTCGGTGCGCCATTCCTTCAGGCCCGCAACCAGGTCGAGTGGGCCCGGCTGCTCAGCACGCGAGCGACCGATGCCGACCTGCGCCGCGCTCGGGAGCTGCTGGACGACGCGGTGACGACGGCCGCAACCTATGGGTGCGCGGGCGTCGTGCGTTGTGCGAATGAGCTCGCGGCCTCGATGCCCTGATTTCGTGCAGCTGATGAGAGTTCCTAGTGAGGGCCTTGAGCCGGCTCCTCACTGTGTGACATACCACTCGCGATCCACGGAGCAACCAGCAGCCTGAGCGTCGGGTCATACGCCGTTGCAATTGGCACACCGGCCACGCTGAGCGTCCCATCGTTCTCGTCGTAGCTGTTTGCAGACCATTCCTGGTCGACGAGCCGCTCCTCGTCCATCCCCGCCCAGTGGCGGAGATGCCACGACGACCCAGGCGCGTAGCCCGCCTGTTTGATCCGATTACCCTTTTCAGCCTTCACAAGGAGCGCCGATCTCGACCGGAGCGGAGCGTGCAAGCAACGAATCTTCGTCGTCATGTGACCTGCGTACTCCTCTTTCGCCACTCGATGTGCTCCCGGGGTCAGGCTCACATCGGCGGCAGCTCGAAACAGCACTCGCGTGAACTGTTCGAGTTCCACATATGACGCGGCCCCCGAGGTCATCAGGGCCTCGGCCCGCGTCGACGGGCCTATGGTCGTGGCCGCGCGCCGTGTCATCGTCAGGAGTTCTGAGGGTGAGGGCGTCGATTGACCACGTCGTTGAATGAAGGGACTGCCCCGAGTTTGGTTGCCTCAAGCCGTGTCGGAGGGGGGACACACCGCTTGACCCCACGAGGCATGCTGTAGACTATGCAGCACTCAGTCGACGAGGCGTTGCTGTCGGCCCAGCAGGATCACTGGGTGGCGACGTTTGCGGCCAACAGCGATATGTACGGTACCGATCCCAGCGAGTCAGCGGTCGCGGCTGCCGATCTCTTCGCAAACAACGGCATCACCGCCGTCGTGGAGCTCGGTGCCGGACAGGGGCGCGACACCCTCTACTTCGCCGAGCGGGGCTTCCACGTCCACGCTCTCGACTACGCATCCGAGGCCGTCGAGGCGATCCGGGCAAAGACGGAGGAGGCAGGCGTCGCCGAGCGGGTGACGGTTGAGCACCACGACGTACGCGAAGCGATGCCCTTCGCGGACGACGAGGTCGATGCCTGCTATTCGCACATGCTGTTCTGTATGGCGCTGACCACACCCGAATTGGAGCGCCTGTCAGCAGAAGTCCGGCGCGTCGTGCGGCCAGGCGGGCTGGTCGTCTACACCGCCCGTACGACGGCGGACGCCCATTGCGGCACCGGCATCCCACGCGGCGAAGACATGTACGAGCATGGCGGGTTCATCGTCCATTTCTTCGACCGGGCACTCATCGACAAGTTGGCCTCCGCGTTCGAACTGGTCGAGGTGGCCGAGTTCGTCGAAGGCGACCTGCCCCGCCGACTCGCGCGCGTGACGATGCGCGTTCCAGAGGCTTGACGAGACGCTCGGTTCGGTGTCGGAGGAGGGACTTGACGCTCAGCGCTACGCGGTCCGATTGACCCGGCTTGTCGAGTTCGCCGCCTGAAGTCGCCCCACAGGTAGCCTTGAGGACATGAGCAGCGGCGCATCGCCGGTGGTGGATCCGATTCGTCGACCGCATTTGGATCGGGTGGACCCAGCGTTTCGAGCGATCATCGAACGCGACCTTGAGCATTGCGCCGCGCTCCTCGAGTTCCTCCGGGATCATTGAGGTTCCCCACCCTCGACGAAGTCATCGCGTGCAACGAGCTCGTACGCGAGCCTGACGAGGCATCACCCAGCGCAGACGATGATGATCTCGACCTCGTAGCCAGCGCGCTCGAACGTGCTCGTGCGATCAAGGAGTCAGTCGATGCTGCGGCGACGCTTCTCTTCGAGATCACCTCTGCTCAGGGATTCTTCGAAGGGAACAAGCGGACCGCGGTGTTGATCGCGCGGTGGTTCCTGACCATCAACACGGACCGCGATCCGGACGACCTCATCCGACCCGACGACCGAGAGCTCGGTGCTCTCCTAGTTCGAGCGGCACGCGGCGAGGACGTCGAACATGAAGTGATCGAATTGCTCCGTCACCGAGCTTGAGAGGTCACGTCGGATTGTCCACAACCCGACTTGAACCCCCACGTGTCGGAGGGGCGACTTGCGGCTTGAGGCAACTCCCCTTCTCGTACTCACCGTCTCGCTGGCCGCGTGACACAAGCACAGACGACCGACTCGGCGCGTGACATTCGGGCTGACCAGCGACGTGAAGCAAGCCGGTCACTGTCTCACGCGACGTGGATCATCAGTGCATGCCCAAAGAAGGGTCCCGGGTCTGTCAGTGTCGGCGCTGCCGAGGGGTCTTCAACGGTGCGCACGCGGTTCAGTATGTCTGGGAGTCGGTCTTTGGGTCGTGCGCCGTCCCCGTCGTCGCAGGCGTGTACGCACTCACCGATGGCTTCGTTCGTGCGGGATGGGTCTACTGGCGCGACGAGCCCGATGGCCCCTTCCCGCTCGCCGATCTTCACGCTTTCGTCGTCTCATGTCGCCCAGGTAGAGGCACGATCCCATCCGAGGGCGACATCGGCCGATGGCACGGCTGGGTCGCGAGCGGGATCCCGCCTCGCGACTGGCTGCTCGTCGATGGACTCACCTTTCGCTCGGTCTCACAGGTTGCGCACGCGCTGCGGGACCGATCGCGAATGCCATGCGAGCAGATCATCCCGGGCGACTGGTGGGGAGCCGATGCAAAGGAACATGCGGAGCGCCGCGCCATCCGCGAGCAGTGGACGCAAACGAAGCAGCGCAATCGGGCGACCTCGAGGATCTGACAGTGCCTCGAATCTCCGAGTTCTACGGAATCGCCATCTACATGTACTGGTAGGACCACGCTCCGCCCCACTTTCACGCGTTCTATTCAGGACACGAAGCCCAGATCAGGATTGCCGACGGCACTGTGCTCGCCGGTCATCTGCCGACCACGGCAGCACGCCTCGTCACAGAGTGGGCAACGCTTCACCGTACGGAGCTATTCGCCGACTGGGATCGGGCGCAGGTGCCGAACACCCTGCTTCCTATCGACGGCCTTCGGTAGCCTTGGAGCGCCATGACGCACTTACCGCGCATCGTCGCTGTTGAACCGCTCGGCGATCACCGCCTTCGGTTGACCTTCGACGACCGGCTCGTCCGAGATCTCGACTTCCGACAGGTTGTCGATCGCGGTGGCGTATTCGAAGCTCTCCACGATCCCGCATACTTTGCTCAGGTGACCGTCGATCAGATCAGCGGCACCATTTGCTGGCCGAACGGCGTCGACCTCGACCCCGATGTCTTGCACGGCGACGCAGTGCCAGAGTCAGGTTGCGGTTATGAACTCCTGCACGAACACCACCTCAGACCGACGGGGTGATCGTTCCTAGCGACACGCGTTCGATTTCGCGTGCGATCACATCAGTGTCGGAGGGGGGACACACCGCTTGACCCCACGTCTTACCCGGTCGGTGTCGCTGGCGTCGTGAATCGCCCTTGGGCAATCGCGCCGCCGTGGGCCGCGGCGGGGGTTAGAGATCCAAGCCGGGAGGTTCGATCTCGGAATCGAGATCATGCGTTGGCCCCGACACTTCGAGCGAGGCCACGATCGACTCGACCCAATCATCGAACTCGTCACGCAATGCCGCGTAGGTGTGGTCGTCGACGGGAAAGTCGGCTCGGTCGTGGCGGTCGATTCTCGCGATTGCACCACCGAACATGCGCAGGTCGAATCCTCGGTCTTTGTCCTGGGCGAGTCGGTACAGATCTTCTCGGCTGTAGTGAGCGCGTAGCTGGTGCACGTCTACGAAGTCGCGAGCCTCTCCCCGACCGAACAACGCGAGCGTCTTATCGGCCGCGAGCTCGTCGCGCGCAAGGACGGTACCAAAGGTGGTCTGTTGCGGCGCGTGCAAGCGCGTGTCCCAGGAGAGATCCAACGACGTGCCCTCGCTCGCATCCGCGATCTCAAACTCCACGAAACCAGGTACAGCACGACGCACCTCGACCCTGAGGCCAGCTTCGTGCAGGGCGCGCTCCAAAGCCGGCCGCAAACGATCAACCGCATCAGCAGTTGTCCCGAAGTAGTCGAGATCCCGAGTCGGTCGATCAACGAGCCCGAGCACCACCAGCGCACCGCACCCGCAAGCGCAAATCCCTCGGCTTCAGAGAGCTCGGCGATCGTGCGGGCAACGCTCTGCTGGAGATGGCTCAGCGGCACCCGCTACGCGCCTTGACGCGCGGCGATCCAAGGTTCCCATGCGGCTCGGACGTACTCGGGCAGCACAAGCTCATCCCAGACCTCAACCAGCGTGCTTGCTCGCACATACCGGCGCACCTGATCCGACGTTCCCTCGCGCAACACCTGCTCGTACACGCGGCACAGCTGCCGGCGTACCCCGAGGTCATACTCCGACTGCCCACTCCACGCGATGTCAACCGGCAGGCGGATTCGACCAGTGATCGCCGCCAAATCACTCAAATCGTGGGGGACCTCCACCGGCCGCCACCGAGCACTCCACACGCCTCGAGGCGCCGGACCTATCGAACCTGATCGCACCTGCGCGCTCATGTGCACATTGTCCCATGCCGCAGACAGCGCGGCGCGCGCGAAGCGCCTCACCGACGTAGTTGCCTCAACAGCCGTGTCGGAGGGGGACTTGCCGCCCAGCGCTACGCGATACGCCTCACGACGAGCATGGATCTCGCTGCCTAAAGCGCTCGATTCTCCTGCCTGACTTCCAGTCGAGCATAACGGCCGCGGCGACGATCGGGCCTCCGACGCAACTGAATGCCGCTGGTCGAGGTCACAGGCCCCCTCATCCTCATTCCAAGGTTGAGAGTCTGAAGTCATATGACGTGATCGCGACGCTCCAGGCCAACCGCCCAAGCGCCCGACCCACCGCGGCGCAGCGTCAGGCAGTGATGGTGACTGGGGTGCCGAGCAACGGCGTGATCTTGGCGATCTCGAGGATGACGGAGTTCGGCATGCGCACGCAGCCATTTGAGAGGTCCTTGCCCATCTCCGAGTCAGGGAGGCTCGTCCCGTGGATCGCGATCTGCGGGATCGTGCCGTCGAAGGAGTCCAGCGCCTCGGACAGACCTGAGGTGCCGATCGCAAAGGCGCCGTACGCGCCGCTGCACTGGCCGACGGGGTATCCCGGGACCAGCTCTTCGTTGCAGTTGACAGGATCGGTCAGGTAGAAGCGCCCGGTGGGTGTCGGGCTTTCCGAAGCACCGATAATGACCCTCGTGCTCAGCACGGGTTGCCCCGCATTGAGCAGGACGAGGGTGCGTTGGCTGAGGCTGACCGTGATCGAATAGGTCGTGGTCGACACGGTGACGTGGGAGGCCCGCACCCAGCCCGACGTTCCGTTCGGCTTGCGAAGCGGGTGCATGCGCCGCTCTCGGGTGCGACCTGCGGCAAAGGGTGAGGCCAACCCCGAGGACCAGCGCCTACCCGCACAGCACCGTTACAGACTGTCCCCCGAGGGGGACCTGCGGCCCAAGTGTCTCAGCCGGTCGTTCGGGCTTGCAATCACGGGAGTTGGCGCCGACGCTAGAGCGACGACCACCACCACCAGCGTGCGCGTATGCACATCGCATCGACGTACGAACGCTCCTTCGCCTATGAGCGCCGGCGACGTCCTCGCGGTCGTCGAGCGCTTCGGGAGCATGGCTGCTGTCCTTGCCGAAGCAGACCAAACAGACCGAGCCGCGTTCTACGAAGCGCTCGGAGTCACCGCAACCTACGACCCGGCCACCCGAAGCATGGAACGCGCGGTGGAGATTCCGCGTAGCGCAGAATGCGTGTCGGAGGGGGGACTCGCGGCTTGAGGCAACTCCCCCGCTCACTATGACGGTCTCGCTGGCTGGCTGACGCCAGCAACCAGTTCACGCTCCGCCAGCTGCACGGAGGCTTCGCTGGCGGTGCGGCTTCAGCAGGACACGCAATGCAGTTGGACGCTGTAGATGTCTGGGTCGCTTTGGACGGTCACGAACGAGTCTCGTCGTGCTCGGGTTCCGGACTTCGGGATTCGGAACGGACCTCCGTCCACGGCAGTGAAGCCGAAGATCTCGAACGCCCGGTCCGTCGCTCGTCCCGAGATCGAGACCGTAGTGATCACCGGACCTGTGGTAGGGCAACCGACCTCCGTATCCGTCCGTTCGCCCTCTCCCGTCACGGTGCCGTCCTTCGCCACGACCAGGCTGAGCGTGCCCTCGACCTCCAACGTGCACTCCCCACCCATCTCGGTCCCGGTGAACGTGCCTTCCCAGACCTCGCCGCACTTGATCTTGCCGAGTTTGGCGAGCTGGTTGCCGATGCGGTCGATCAGCTGCTGGTCGAACTTCAAACGCGAGTTCTGCGTGTTCCTCGTCCCGTCGCTGTTGGTTGACCCGCCAGCCATCACGGTCCGGTCCCGGCCCGTCACCACATCCCCGTTGTCATCGCGGTCGTCGCCGAGACCGATCACGTGACCGAACTCATGGATGATCACCGTCGGCGTCGCGTCCGCCCCCATGGAGCCGTCGCCGTCGTTCTCGAAGTAGCGGGTCCCATCCGGTGTTCGCTGCCCCGGGTCGCCGCCGGGTGTGCTCTCGAACACGCCATCCCAGCCCGTCTGCGCCAAGCCGCTGCCGGGCAACCCGGCCAGGATGCGGTGCCGACCCTCCGTGAACTGGAAGTCGTCTCCACGTGCCTTGATCTTGATGTCGAGCTTGAACTTGTACTTGCTGCAATAGGGGTGCTTGGCGAACGCGGCGTTCCAGGCGTCCTCAGCGGTCTTCTTCCAGTACTTCGCGACGTCACTCCCGTCGGGGGCCTTCTTGCCCTTGCACCCCACGCAATCGATCGGCACTTTGATCGTGACGACTTTGTCCTTGACCTTCACGGTCGTCTTGCCCGCCGCCGGTAGCGCCGAAACCAGGAGCGCGGCTGCCGTCACGACAACTGCCACCATCCCCCTCTTCACACGAGGCACGATAGTGGCCAGTGTCGGAGGGGGGACTTGAACCCCCACGCCCTTGCGGGCACTAGCCCCTCAAGCTAGCGCGTCTGCCAATTCCGCCACTCCGACGTTCGAGCGTTGCATTGTAGCGACCCGGGTACCGTGAACTCCCCGACGAAGGAGACGGATGCCAGCGGCGACGCACGAGTGGTTGAGCATCGTCGTCCCGATGTGGAACGAGGAGGAAGGTCTGCGCGCGCTCGTCACAGCAGCCGAAGCCGCGGGTGGCGCGCTCGTGCGCGACGGCGTCATCAAGGACTACGAGCTCGTCCTGGTCGACGACGCGTCGACCGATCGAACCCAGGCGCTGGCGGACGAGATCGCCGCAGGGAACGAGCGCGTCGCCGTCGTGCATCACGAACGGAACCGTGGGCTTGGCGCGTCCATCCGCTCGGGATTCGCCGTCGCGTCGGGTGACGTCGTGCTCTACACCGACGCCGATCTGCCGATCGACCTCGCGGAGCTCGGACGAATGCTCGAGGTCATCGACGCGCAGCACGCCGACGTGCTGAGCGCCTGGCGCATCGAACGCGAAGGTGAGGGATTGCGCCGCAAAGCCCTGTCTGGTGCCTACAACCTGCTCGTTCGCCTCGTGCTGGGCTTGAGGGTTCGCGACGTCAACTTCGCCGCAAAGCTCTTCCGCAAGCCCGTCCTCGACTCGATGACGCTGCGCAGCGAAGGCTCGTTCATCGACGCGGAGATGCTCGCCCGGGCTCATCGCGTCGGGTACCGCATCACCCAGATCGGACTGGAGTACTACCCACGCGTACGGGGCACGTCGACTCTGTCCTCTTGGCGCACCATTCGCGGGATCTTGCGAGAGATGCGACGTCTCGCACCGGAGATCCGGCGGCTGCATCCCACCTCGTCGCGGCGCGTCGGCACTCAGGAAAGGGGCGGGGCCTCTTCGGCAAAGTGACACGCGCTCGGGTGCCCCTGGCCTCGGTCGACCAGCGCGGGCTCCTCTTGCGCACAGATGTCTTGTGCCTTCCAGCAGCGCGTCCGGAAACGACACCCGCTCGGAGGGTCGACGGGGCTCGGGAGGTCGCCTTCGAGCACGATCCGTCGCCGGGCGCGCTCCCGACGCGGATCGGGCTCCGGGACCGCGGACAGCAGCGCTTGTGTGTACGGGTGAGCTGCGTGTGCGTAGATGGCTTCGGCCGGGCCCGACTCCACGATCTTGCCCAGGTACATGACTGCGATTCGGTCCGAGATGTGGCGGACGACGGCGAGGTCGTGCGCGATGAACAGGAACGCAAGGGACAGTCGCTCTTGCAGCTCCGCCAAGAGGTTGAGGATCTGGGCCTGGATCGACACGTCGAGCGCGGACACCGGCTCGTCGAGCACCACGACTTCCGGCTCCAACGCCAATGCGCGCGCGATGCCGATGCGTTGTCGTTGACCACCGGAGAACTCGTGGGGATACCGATTCGCGTACCCCGGGTCGAGTCCGACCATGCGCAGGAGCTCGGGCACATGATCATTGGCTTCTGACCCCCGCCCCTGGATCTGCAGCGGCTCGGCCAGCACGTCGAAGATGCGCATGCGCGGGTTGAGCGCGGCGTAGGGATCCTGGAAGACGATCTGGGCGCGGCGCCGCCACGCGCGCAGGTCCGCGCCGCGCAACGATCCCACGTCTTGCCCGTCGAACCGCACGGACCCCGACGTTGGATCGAGCAGACGCAGCACGAGCCGGCCGGTCGTGGACTTCCCGCAGCCCGACTCGCCGACGAGGCCGAGCGTCTCCCTGGGCTCGAGCGTGAAGCTGACGTCGTCGACGGCGTGCACGACGCCCTGCTCGCCACCGAAGTAGCGGTGTTGCACCGGAAAGTGCTTGACCAACCGCTCTACCTCGAGCACTGGAGTGGTCATGACGGTGCTTCTCCCCCGCGCAGCTCGGGCAGCTCCTCGATGCGGAAGCACGCCGACCGTCGCGGTCCGCCGTTGTCGACGTGGAGGAGGTCAGGACGCTCGACTCCGCACCGGTCGATCACGTACGGGCACCTCGGCGCGAAGGCGCATCCGGCCGCGAGCGAGAAGAGACCCGGCGGTGTCCCCGGAATCGTGCGCAACCTCTGCCCGCGTTCGCCACCAAGGCGCGGAATCGAGCCCAGGAGGCCAATCGTGTACGGATGACGCGGGTCGTAGAAGATCTCGTCGAGCGTTCCCTCCTCGACGACTCGACCCGCGTACATCACGACGACACGGTCCGCGAGCCCGGCGACGATCCCGAGGTCATGGGTGATGAGCACCATCGCCGCGTCGGTCTCCCGCTGCGCCGCCTTCAGCACCTCGAGCACCTGCGCTTGGATCGTGACGTCGAGCGCCGTCGTCGGCTCATCGGCGATCAGGAGCTTGGGTGCGTTGGCCATCGCCATGGCGATCATCGCTCGCTGGCGCATCCCACCCGAGAACTGGTGCGGGTAGTCGCGCGCCCGTTGCTCGGGTTGCGGGATCCCCACTTGCGCGAGGAGCTCGATGGCCCGCGCCCACGCGTCGTCCTTACTCACGTCGGAGTGCGCGCGGATCGCCTCGGCGATCTGCGATCCGACACGGAAGGACGGGTTCATCGACGAGAGTGGATCCTGGAAGATCATCGCGAGATCACCGCCGCGTAGCTGCTGATAGTTGCGTTCGGTGATGGTGCGCAGATCGCATCCATCGAACTGGATGGTGCCGCTGACAATCTGACCGGGCTTCCTGATGAGGCCCATGATCGAGAGCGCGGTCACGCTCTTCCCAGAGCCGGACTCCCCCACGACGGCCAGCGTCTCGCCGGGCTGCACGCGCAGCGAGACGCCGTTGACCGCGTGGACCGTTCCATCTTCGGTCGCGAACTCGACGACGAGATCGTCGATCTCCAGCGCGCCGGTCGTGGTCGTCGTCGACGTCATCGGACGGCTCGCGGGTCGAGCGCGTCTCGCAGCCCGTCACCGATGAAGTTCACGCAGAGCACGACGAGGAAGAGGACGAGTCCCGGGAAGATCACCAGGTACGCGAGGTCGGTGCCGACCGCGCCTTCGGCATCGGCGATGAGGTTGCCGAGCGAGATCGACGGGAGCTGTATCCCAAGACCGAGGAACGAAAGCGTGGCCTCGGTGAGAATCGCCAGTCCGACCTCGAGCGTGCCGAACACCACGATCGGCCCCATTGCGTTCGGCAGCAAGTGCCGCACGATGATGCGTGGACCCGACGCGCCCGCGGCGCGCGCAGCCTCCACGAACTCCTTCTCGCGGAGCGACAAGAACTCACCACGCACGATGCGAGCCATCGGCATCCACCCCAACAGGCTGATCACGATGATCATGCCGGTCACCGTGTTTGCCGGAGGAAAGTCGAACAACCCGAAGAACGAAGGTTCCGGGTTGGCCGCCAGGATCAACAGCACCGCGAGGGCAGGCAGAACCAAGAACAGGTCGGTGAAGCGCATCAGCAGTGTGTCGATCCAGCCGCGGTAGAAGCCCGCCAGCGCGCCGATCGTCACTCCGATCAACACGGACGCGAGCGCGACGCCTAGGCCGATCTGGAGCGACTTCTGGAGCCCGATCATCGTGCGGGCATACATGTCACGGCCGAGCTTGTCAGTGCCGAAGATGTTGTCCCACGTGGGCGATTCCCGTGAGCCCTCGAGGATCTCCGGAGTCAGTGGGATCGGGTTGGCCTCGTGCGCGGAGTACACGTTGACGAACACCGCCAGCCCGATGAGGAGCACGAGGAGCGCGAGCGCGGCGACGGCGATCCGGTGACGCAGGAACCGACGAACGACGACACGAGAGTGCGACCGGATCGGCACTTCGCTGACGAAGGCATCGCCGGTCTCCACGGCCTCGTCGAGCAACACGGCTGACCCCACGACTCCGGCGCCGGCGGTGCCGGCTTCCCGAAGCCGCTGGAGGTTGTCCCGCTCCGGACTCACGCGACCCGAACCCTGGGGTCGAGCACGGCGTACAGCACGTCCGCCAGCAAGTTGAAGAGGATGATGATCGCGCCGGTCACGAACATCCACGGGATGAGCACCTGCGTGTCGCCACTCACCGCGGCGTCGACCAAGAGCCTCCCCATGCCGTGCCGCGCGAAGACCGTCTCGGTGATGATCAAACCGCCGAACAGGCCCCCGAAGTCGAGTGCGATCACGGTGACCAGCGGACTCAGCGAGTTCCGCAGACCGTGCTTCCAGACGACGCGGCGTTCTGAGAGGCCCTTGGCGCGCGCGGTGCGGATGTAGTCGTGGTGCAGCTCGTCGAGCATCGACGAACGCTGATATCGGCTCCACCCGGCAACGAGCTGGACCGAGAGCACGAGCACCGGCAGCGTCAGCTCGCGGGCGTACTCGACGACGCCACTCCCCACCGGGTTCGGGATCGAATAGAAGATCGGTTCACTCGTGCCGAGCACGTCCTTGAGCTCACCAGTGAGGTAGTGGATCGTGATCAGGCCGAACCAGAACGTGGGCATCGAGATGCCTGCGAACGCGATGCCCGTGAACAACGAGTCGCCCTTGGAGTACGGCTTCCGCGCCGAGTATCCGCCGATGGT
This sequence comes from Acidimicrobiia bacterium, assembly GCA_040881685.1. Taxonomy (NCBI): domain Bacteria; kingdom Bacillati; phylum Actinomycetota; class Acidimicrobiia; species Acidimicrobiia bacterium. The sequence continues at coordinate 164,518 of JBBECS010000050.1, forward strand.
GACGGCGAGGCCGACCGAGACCAACACCCCCCAGAACGCAAGCTGCGCCGTGTCCCAGAGATCGTCACTGATGGATGCCGCGACCGACCGGTCGCTGCGCTGACTGTTCCCCCAGTCACCCTGGAGGAAGTCGCCCATGAAGTTGAAGTACTGCTCGTGCAGCGGATCGTTCAAGCCGAGCGCGACACGGGCGCTTTGCTCACACGCCACCTTGTTCCGGGAGCTCCGACACCGAGCTTCGGCCGGGTCGGGCCCGAACTCGCGTACGAGCACGAATACGACGGCCGTGGCTATAAGGAGTACGAGTGCCGACGCGCCGACGCGCCGCAGCACGTACTTCAGCATCGAATGCCGCCGCGAAGCACGGCGAGGCTCGGCGCGCGGGTCGCGCCGAGCCTCTTCGCCGCTAGAGCAGAATCCACTCGTTCATGGTGAAGAACGGGCCCATCACGGTGTTGTCTTCGAGACGCCCGCCGAGTCGAGTGGTGTCATAGATGAACATCGTGGGTGTCTGGAACAACGGGATCCCGACGACGTACCTGGCCATCGCGTCTTGTCCGCTGAGCGCGGCCTCGATGCGCACGGCATCATCGAGCGTCACGTCGACCGCCTTCAACGTCTCGTCGATCTCGGGATCATCGGTTCGCGTCCAGTTCTGACCGGCGAACTTGTTGCTCTTGGCCGGGATGTTCTCCGAGCAGAAGAGCAGGCAGAGCCCTGGGTCAGGCGTGCCCACGGATGCGTACAGGCCCACCTGGTACTTGCCGGACGGCAACCGGGCACCGAAGAACGGGCCGGCGTCGATGTTCTTGAACGTCATGTCGAAGCCGGCTTCGGTGAGCTGGCTCTGCCACAGCTGCTCGGTCAGCTCCCGTTGTGCGTTGCCGGTGGTCGTGTTCAACACGAACGACGCCGTACGACCGTTCTTCTCCCAGATGCCGTCGCCGTTCTTCTCCCACCCGTCGCCGGTCATGAGCTCGTCGACGGTGTCGAGGTCGCGGCGATATTGCGCAAACGAGGGCTCGTGGAACGTGTCGAAGGTTGGCACAATGAAGCTGTCGAGCACCTGCCCTTCGTTGATCGCCGGCACCACGATCGCCTCGACGATGGCCTCGCGGTCAGTGGCGTACGCGACAGCCTGACGTACCGCCTCGCTGTCGAGGGGGAACTTGCTGGCGTTGATCCAGAACGCCTCGAACTGGTTCCCGAAGTTGAGCTGGTAGTCGAGGGTGTCAGACGCCTCGACGGTGTCGACGGCCCCTTCGATGGGCAAGGGATACGCGGCGACCACCTGACCAGACGTGATCGCCTCCAGTTCCGCCGCGCTGTCGGGGATGAACTGGAAGATCACCTTCTGGATCGTGGGCTGGATCCCCCAGAACGCCTCGTTGGGAACGAGTGTGATCGAACGGCCCTTCTCCCACCCATCCGATCCACCTTCGAGCTGCCATGCCCCGCCGGAGAAGTCGTAGCCGTCCTTCATGATCTTGTGACGGTTCTCGCCGTCCAACAGGTGGCTCGGCAGCAGGAAGTAGAAGCCACCGAAGAGATCGCGCCACGCCGCGAACGGATCGGTGAACGTGACCACGGCGACCTTCGGGTCGGTGGTGTCGATGCTCTCGATGAGCACGTACCCCGTGGAGTCGTAGATGTTCTTGCCGTTGACGATCTGATCCCAGGTGTATTCGAAGTCGGTGGAGGTGATGGGGGTGCCGTCGCTCCAGACCGCCTCCTCCTTGATGCGATATGTCACCGTCATCGGTGGTCCGGGGACGAGCGTGGGGAAGTCGACGAGCATGTCGCCGGGCACGTAGTTCCCGTCTGTGTCGACGTTGAGGGCCTGCGGCATCGTGAGGTTGCCGAGCGCCCAGTTGCCCCACGCCAGGGCCGCGCACGTGGAGATCCAGTCCGCGCAGAACGGCTCTTCCTCGGCCGCGATCCGGATCGTGCCTTCGTCATCGGCTTGGCGAACGCGCGCCTCGCCGGTGGACGCGCTCGCGGGGCTGAGAGCGAGTGCTCCCACGAGGAGACCGACGGCCGCGAGGGTCGCGACAACTCCGCGCGAATGACGATGTGCGTTCACTACAGAACCCCCAGTGTTCCACGCCAATGGTCGCCTCATAGATACCACAGCGTGGTCGCGATTTCACGCATGGCGCGAGCGCGGCGCGCGCCTGTCCACGCCCGGGTCAGGGTTGGAGGCGCAACGCGAGGATCAGCGTGGTGAAGGCGAAGATGACCGCGGTGATGATCGTGAGGCGGTCGAGGTTGCGCTCCACGACCGTGGAGCCCGCCATCGAACCGCCGAGCTGGCCACCGCCGAACATGTCGGACAGACCACCGCCTCGCCCTGAGTGCAGCAGGATCAGGAACACGAGCACGACCGCCATCAAGACGTCGATCACGATGAGAACGGTGTCGAGCACCCGAGCACTTTACCTCTACACCCGGTACCGGACGATACGGCCGAAGTCGTCCGGGTCGAGTGACGCACCCCCCACCAGTGCGCCGTCGATCTCCGGCATCGACATGAGATCCGCGATGTTGCCAGGCTTCACGCTGCCGCCGTACTGGATCCGCATGGCGTCTGCGGTCGCACCGTAGAGCTCGCGCAGCACGAGCCGGATCGTCCGGATCGTGGTATTGGCGTCGTCGGGTGTGGCGTTGCGCCCGGTGCCGATGGCCCAGATCGGCTCGTACGCGACCACGCACCGCTCGGCTTCGGGCGCCTTGATGCCGGTGAACGCGGCCCGAGTCTGCGCGGACACGCGGCCATCCGTCTCGCCCCGCTCGCGCTCTTCGAGCGTCTCGCCGACGCACACGATCGGGATCATCTCGTGCTTGAGGATGGCCTTCGCCTTCTTGTTGACCCACTCGTCGGACTCGCCGAAGAGCTGCCGTCGCTCGGAGTGGCCGACGATCACATACGAGACGTTCAGCTTGGCCAACATGGGCGGCGCCACCTCACCGGTGTAGGCGCCTTGTTCGTCCCAGTGACAGCTCTGTGCACCCAGCAACATCGGGATACGGTCGCCTTCGAGCAGGTTCTGGATCGAGCGGATTGCGGTGAACGGCGGACAGATCACGATGTCGCAGCCGTCGTAGTCGGACGACTCGAGACGGTACGAGAGCTTCTGAACGACCTGGATGGCGACCAGGTGGTCGTGGTGCATCTTCCAGTTGGCCGCCATCACGGGCTTGCGGTCTGTATTCACGGTGTCACACCTTCTCTCATCCGCCGAGACCTTCGCGCAACGCGCGCAACCCCGGGAGGTCTCCGTGCTCGAGGAGCTCCAGCGACGCTCCCCCGCCGGTGCTGACGTGGTCGATCTCACCAGCCAGGCCCATCTCTCGCACGGCAGCCGCGCTGTCACCGCCGCCGACGACGGTGAAGCCGCGACACGCGGCGACGGCGTCAGCGAGCGCTCGCGTGCCGGCGGCGAAGGGAGCCACCTCGAAGACACCCATCGGACCGTTCCACAGGACGGTTCTCGCATCAGCGAGCCGGTCGGCGAAGAGCGCGGCCGTCTCAGGACCGATGTCGAGCCCCATCCACCCGTCGGGGATCGCACCGGCGCTCACGATGCGCGTCGCTGCGTGGTCATCGATCTCCTGCGCCACCACGACATCCACCGGGACGTGCACGCGACCAGTCGTCAACAGGTCGCGACACTCCTCCACCATCTCGTGCTCGACGCGCGACTCGCCCACGCGGCCGCCCTCGGCGACCAGGAACGGAAACGCCATCGCACCGCCGACGAGCACTGCGTCGCACCGCTCGAGCAAGGCGCGGATCACCCCGAGCTTGTCGCTGACCTTCGCGCCACCAAGAATTGCGACGAAAGGCCGCGCGGGTTGTTCCAGCAGGCGGCCGAGCTCGTGGACCTCCTGCTCCAGCAGCCGACCAGCACCGGAGGGTCGGGTCTTTGGCGGTCCCACGATCGATGCGTGCGCGCGATGCGATGCGCCGAACGCCTCGTTCACATAGCAGTCGGCGAGGTCCGCAAGCGCTGCCGCGAACGCGGGGTCGTTCCCGGTTTCGCCGGGGTCGAAGCGCAGGTTCTCGAGCATGAGCACCCGACCGGGTTCCAGCTGCTCGACGGCCGCTTCGACCGCCGGCCCGACGACACCGGGTGCGACCGGCACATCAACTCCGAGCACCTCGCCCAGCCGGGCCGCGACCGGGGCCATCGAGAACTGGGGATCGGGTGTGCCCTTCGGTCGCCCGAGGTGCCCGCACGCGATGACGCGCGCCTTGCGCTCCACCAGCCACTCGATCGTCGGCCGAGCCGCCGCGATGCGAAGGTCGTCTTCGACTCGCCCATCACGCAGAGGCACGTTGAAGTCCACGCGCACGAGGACACGTGATCCCTCTTGGAGCGGCAAGTCTTCCAGCCGCGGCAGCTCCATCATTCTGGTCGCGCTCGCTCGGCCGCAGGGTACCTGCGTCCGCCCTGCGGGACGCTCGGCTGCTCCACCGGGCTCGGTCGGGCGATTGTCAGGCGCCGATGAACGCGGCCAGGTCTACCAGGCGGTTCGAGTAGCCCCATTCGTTGTCGTACCAGCCAAGCACCTTGACCATGCTCGCGTTCGCCATGGTGTCGCGCGCGGAGAAGATGCACGAAGCGGGGTTCCCGACGATGTCAGCCGAGACCAACGGCTCTTCCGTGTACTCGAGCACCTGCCGGTATGACACGTCGTTGGCCGCTTCGGCAAATGCCGCGTTGACCTCGTCGATGCTCGCGGACTTCTTGAGCTCCGCTGACAGGTCGGTGATGGAGCCGACAGGCGTGGGCACACGGAGTGCCGTGCCGTCGAGGATGCCCTGGAGCTCAGGAAGCACGAGCCCGATCGCCTTGGCCGCGCCGGTGCTGCTCGGGATGATCGACAGGTTCGCGGCTCGCATCCGCCGGAGGTCGGGTGCTCCCGAACGGCTTGTCTGCGCGAGGTCTTGGAGCGATTGGTCGCTCGTGTACGCGTGCACCGTCGTCATGAAGCCGCGCTCGATGCCGAAGCTGTCGTTGAGAACCTTGGCCATGGGTGCCAGGCAGTTGGTGGTGCACGAGGCGTTCGAGATGACCTGGTGCTTGTCGGCGTCGAACACTGCGTCGTTGACGCCCATGCAGATCGTGGCGTCGGCGTCGCCACTTGGCGCGGAGATGATGACGCGCTTCGCACCGCCCTTCAGGTGTTCAGCCGCCTTCTCACGCGCCGTGAACAGCCCGGTGGATTCGATGACCACGTCGACGCCGTTGGCGCCCCATGGGATCTCGCCGGGGTCCATGACCTCGAGCTTGCGCACCTCCTGCCCATCGACCGAGAAGCCGTTGTCGGTCGCCTTGATCTCGTGGGCCAACCGTCCGCCCACCGAGTCGTGCTTGAGGAGGAACGCCATCGTCGCGCTGTCGCCCATCGGGTCGTTGACCGCGACCAGCTCGACGCCGGCGCCCGCGCCGCGATCGAGGATCGCCCGGTAGAAGGACCGGCCGATGCGGCCGAAGCCGTTGATGCCGACGCGAACCGTCATGTGATCCATCCTCTCAGACTGTCGTTCATCTGGACTCCAGTTCTCCGCTCTCGGCGCCTTCGGCGCCGGGTCGCTTGGGCCCCGGCTCACTGCGGCGCAGGGTACCTGCGCCGCGGACGTTCGCCTCCAGCAGATCGCGGAGCGCCGTCGCCAATCTCGCGGGATCGTGCGCCACACCTCGGGGCACCGTCACCTCGGCGGCGACGGGACGCGCGCCCAACTCCTGGATCTCGCCCTCGTCGCATGCGAGCGCCGTCGGACCGTACAGGAACGCGTCGACCCGAGCCCCGTGCTCCAGCACCGCACGCAAGTGGTCGGCGGCATCCAGACCTTCGGTCTCCGGCAGCTGCGACCGGAGGTTGCACACCTGGACGACCTGCGCCTGTGTGGACGCGACCGCGTCCCGCAGCGCGGGCACGGCGAGCACCGGCAGCAAGCTGGTGAAGAGCGACCCCGGCGCCAGCACGACCTGGTCGGCATCGGCGATGGCCGCCACGGCATCGGGATGAGCAGGCGCATCGGCAGGAACGAGCTCGACGTGGCGGATCCGACCGGAGACGTTCATGACCGCGACCTGGCCCTCTACTGACCGGCCGCCGGCCGACTCGCTGTCGACCTGGGCCTTGAGCACCACAGGGTCGGTCGTCGCAGGCAAGACGCGGCCGACGACCTCGAGCAGGCGCCCAGCTTCATCGATTGCCGCGGCGAAGTCGGAGAGCGTCTCCGCGAGGCCGACGAGCACGAGGTTGCCGAGCGCGTGCCCGTCGAGGTCGCCGCTCACGAACCGGTGCTCGAACGCGTCGGCCCATCTGTTTCCCGGCGCGGCGAGTGCCACGAGGCATTTGCGTACGTCACCGGGCGCGGGCACATCGAGGTCGCGGCGGAGACGGCCCGACGAGCCGCCGTCATCGGCCACGCTCACGACCGCGGTGGTCGCGTCGGCGTACTGACGGATGGCACGCAGCGCAACGGCGAGTCCGTGCCCGCCACCGAGTGCGACGACTTTCCCGCTCTTGCCGCCTGCGGCGGCGGGCCGCTCGGGCCCCGCCTCGCTGCGGCGCAGGGTACCTGCGCCGCGATCGCTCGCCTCAGGTTCAGCCACGGTCGAGATCCCGATGATGGACGCGAGCGGGGAAGCCGAGCTTGTCGAGCACCTTCGCCAGCTCGGTTGCGATGACGACCCCCCGGTGGCGGCCGCCGGTGCAGCCGACTCCGATCGAGAGGTACGCCTTGCCCTCACGCGCGTAGGCCGGGAGCAGCAGCTCGAAGAGGCGCGCGAGCTCCTCGAGGAATGCCTTCGCCTCGGGCTGCTGGAGCACGTAGCGCCGCACCTTGGCATCGGTGCCCGGGAGCGGGCGGAGTCGCTCCACCCAATGCGGATTTGGCAGAAAGCGGCAGTCGAACACCAGGTCCACGTCGAGAGGCACACCGTGCTTGTACCCGAACGACACCACGCTGGCCTGGAGTGGAGCCCCGGCGTGCTCGTCCTCGGTGAAGAGCTCCCGTACGCGCTCTCGGAGCTCGTGCACGTTGAAGTTCGAAGTGTCGAGTACCAGGTCGGCTTGGCCCTTGAGCTCTTCGAGCAGCTCGCGCTCTCGCGCGATGCCCTCGGACATCCGGTCCGGGCCGGCCAGCGGATGGGGACGACGCGACGCTTCGAACCGGCGGACGAGGGTCTCGTCGCTGGCATCGAGGAACAGCACGCGCGTGCGCACGCCCGACTCGCGCAGCTCCGAGAGCGCGGCGGCAAGCTCTTCCATGAATGCACCCGAACGAACGTCCACCACGAGCGCATAGAGAGTGGGGCGATCCCCCTCACGCGCCAGCTCGGCGACCTTGGGGATGAGCGCCGGCGGCACGTTGTCGATCACGAAGAACCCGACGTCCTCGAGACTGTCCGCGACCGATGAGCGGCCCGCACCCGACATCCCGGTGACGATCATGACTTCGAGCGGATGCTCCGTCACCGTGCCGGCCCTTCCTGCGAGTGCAGCTGCTCGTAGACGGCCGTGGCGACGGCCTCGGGCAGCCACGACAAGGCCTTGAGAGCATCGAGCTCAACGAGACGCAGCTTCTTCACGGACCCGAACTCTCGCAGGAGTCGGGTGCGGCGCGTCGGGCCGAGGCCCGGCACGTCGTCCAGGACCGAGCGGGTCACGGTCTTCGCGCGGAGCTTCCGGTGATACGTGATCGCGGACCGGTGCGCCTCGTCACGCACCTGCTGGAGCAGGAAGAGCGCTTCGGAGTCGCGCGCGATGCGCACCGGTTCGTCCCGGTCGGGTAGGTACACCTCTTCGAACCGCTTGGCGAGCGCGGCCACCGAGACATCTTCGAGGCCCAGCTCTTCGAGCACGCGGATCGCCACGTTGAGCTGACCGCGCCCGCCGTCTACGAGCAGCAGGTTCGGAGGGTACGCGAACCGGCGACCTCGCCGAGCCCCCTCCTCGCGGTCTTCGAGGTAGCGCTGGAAGCGTCGGGTGAGTACCTCCTCCATCGCCGCGAAGTCGTCTTGGCCCTCTTGCGACCGGACCTTGAAGTGGCGGTAGTCCGAGCGCTTGGCGAGGCCATCCTCCATGACGACCATCGAGCCGACGATCTCGGTTCCTTGCAGGTTCGAGATGTCGAAGCACTCGATGCGCAGGGGTGCGTCCGGCAGGTCGAGCGCGGCTTGCAGTGCCGTGAGCGCACGCGCGCGTGCGTTGTGATCGCTCGCGCGACGGAGGCGGTGCTGAACGAATGCCTCCTCCGCGTTCCGAGTGACTGTGCTCAGCAACTCGCGCTTCGCGCCCCGTCGCGGAACTCGCACGCGCACTGGCGCGCCGCGTGCCTTGGTGAGGAAGGCCTCGTACAGCTGAATGTTCTCCGGCTCCACCGGCACGAGCACCTCGCGCGGCACGTCCTCGGCGGGGGCGTCCGCGTACAACTGCTCGAGCAGTCGCCCGATCAACGCGGGAGTGTCGAGGTCCTCGACCTTGTCGACGACCAGGCCCTTGCGCCCGACCACGCGGCCCCGACGGACCAGGAACACCTGCACCGCCGCCTCGAGTGGGTCCTCGGCCAGCGCGATCGCGTCGAAGTCCTCTTCCTTGGGTGCCACCATCTGTTGGCGCTCGATGGCCTTGCGCACCGACGTGATCTGATCTCGAACTCGAGCCGCCCGCTCGAACTCGAGCGAGTCGGCCGATTCGTGCATCGCCTTGTCGAGGCGATCGAGGACCGCGGCGGTGTCACCGTCTAGGAAGCCGAGCAGCTCCTTAACGAGATCGTCGTAGTCGGTCTTGGAGACCTCACCAACGCACGGCGCTGCGCACTTCTCGATGTGTGCATAGAGGCACGGGCGCCCGAGCCGGTGGTGGCGGTCGAACTTCGGCTTGGTGCAGGTGCGGATCGGGAATGTGCGCAGCAAGAGATCGAGCGTCTCGCGGATCGCATAGGCGTGCGCATACGGACCGAAGTAGCGGACGCCCTTCCGCTTGGCCCCTCGGAGCACCATGGCCCGCGGCCATTCCTCGTCGAGCGTCACCGCGAGGTACGGATATGACTTGTCGTCCTTGTAGCGGATGTTGAAGCGCGGGTGGTGCCGTTTGATCAGGTTGTACTCGAGGAACAGCGCCTCGACCTCGTTGCGGACCTCGATCCACTCGACCGTCTCGGCTGCGGTCACCATCTGGCGCGTGCGGGACAGCAGCGTGTCGGGCGCGGCGAAATAGTTCGCGAGCCTGTTCCGCAGGCTGCTGGCCTTACCCACGTAAAGGACGCGGCCCTGGGCGTCCTTGAACTGGTACGAGCCCGGCCCGTCGGGGATCGTCGCGGGCGGTGGGCGCAGCACACCCCCATTGTCCCCCGCGACGACCCGTAGCTGGCGAGCGTCCCGAAGGGCGGCGGTGGCGTCCGTGCGGCTGTGCCGTCGGACGCCGCAGGAGACGAAGCCTGCGGAATCGACCAATGGTGCAGGTATCGTGCCGCCGAGCGAGCGGTACAGTGGAAGAGGCCGGCCTGGAAGAACCGGCCACAAGATCGGCTTCGGGGCCGACAACCCCGCGGTGTGGCGACCAGGCTGTCCCCGCCGGCCAATACCGGAGCCGCCCCACAAAGGGGCTCGACATCATGCTGCGACTCCAGGTCCAACTGCCGGACCGCTACACCCACGCGACGCCCGATCAGCTCGATGAGTGGATCGGCGCAGCCAAGGACTCGCTGGGCGATCGGCTGCTGATCCTCGGGCACCACTACCAGCGCCCCGAGGTCATCAAGTGGGCCGACCTGCGCGGCGACTCGTTCAAGCTCGCCCAGTGGGCGGCGGAGAACGACCACGCCACCGACATCGTGTTCTGCGGTGTGCACTTCATGGCCGAGGCGGCCGACATCCTCACGGGTGACCATCAGCGAGTTGTGCTGCCCGACCTGAACGCAGGCTGCTCGATGGCCGACATGGCCGACATCGACCAGGTCGAAGAGGCCTGGGAGGAGATCGCGTCGGTCACCGACATCAGTCGCGTCGTTCCCATCACGTACATGAACTCCTCCGCGGCGTTGAAGGCATTCGTGGGTGACCACGGTGGCGCGGTGTGCACGTCGTCGAACGCGCAGGCGATCCTCGAATGGGCCTTCGAGCGGGGCGACAAGGTGCTGTTCTTCCCCGACCAGCACCTCGGTCGCAACACCGGGTTCACGATGGGCTACGACGAGTCCCACATGCGCGTATGGAACCCGCATCGTGACCTCGGTGGCATGACCGACCGAGACGTGAAGGAGGCAACCTTCCTGCTTTGGAAGGGTCACTGCACGGTGCACCAGCGGTTCCTGCCCGAGCACGTGGCCGCGTTCCGCGCGGAGCACCCAGATGGCGAAGTGATCGTGCACCCTGAATGCCGGCACGAGGTTGCGGAGCTGGCCGATCGCGTCGGCTCCACCGAGCGCATCATGGAGTGGGTCGATGCCGCGCCGACCGGCTCGGCGATGGCGATCGGCACCGAGATCCACATGATCCAGCGGCTCGCGTCGGAACATCCCGACAAGACGGTGGTGTCACTCGACCCGCTCGTCTGCCCGTGCTCCACGATGTTCCGCATCGACGGACCACACCTGGCGTGGTGCTTGGAATCCCTCGCGCGTGGCGAGGTGGTGAATCAGATCGTCGTCGACGACCGCACCGCCGAGTCAGCACGGGTTGCGCTCCAACGCATGCTCGACATCAAAGGCGCGCCCGTGGAGCCGAGCAAGGTCGACTAACGCGTCCTAGCGCCGAGCGCGGCGCCGACGGTCGACCGCCAGATCCTTCGAACTGCACGAGGGTTTTGGAGCGCCAACCCTGCCCCGCGGATGAACGCGACCACCAACGCGCCGAACCGTTGCGGTGTCGTCCACCAGAGTCCCGCAAATCGCAGCGTGCCGCGCCACCACGTCAGCTCGCGCTCGAAGCTCGAGGCCGCGGAGCTGCCCTGATCGTGCATCGCCCATTCGTGGGGCAGCGCGACGATCTTCCATCCGGCGCCGCGCAGCCGACGGCAGAGATCGAGATCCTCACCGTACAGGAAGTACTCCTCGTCGAACCCCCCGACGTTCGCGAGTGCGTCACGTCGTGCGAGCCAGGCGGTCGCCGCCAGGGCTTCCACACCGGTCGGTGACATCGGGATTCGCTCCACGTGGTCACGCAAGGCTCCGATCCGTGCCGCAACCCATCGTGCGATCGACCAGCGAGCGAGGCGCCGCGCGCCAGTCGCTCGTCCGAGGAGATGCAGCACTCCCAGCTCGCGACCCTGGCTCCGATCGGGTTCGCTCGTCACCGAGTCACGCACGACGCCCTGGACGATCGCGACCTCGGGATGTGCATCGAGGTACCGAACACCAGCGGCGATGCCTTCCGCACGCGGCGCGGCGTCGGGATTGAGCACGAGCACATACCGACTGGTTCCGCGCTCGAAGCCGCGGTTCTGGCCGGCGCCGAACCCCGGATTGTCCGGGTGGGCCAGGACGGTTGCACCCGCGAGGGTGGCGATGGCACCACTCTCGTCGTCACCATGATCGACGACGATCACCTGACCCACTCCGTGGATCCGGCACGCGGCGCCAAGACAGCGGTCGATCACGTCGGCGCTGCGGTATGCCACGACGACGACGTCGACAACTGCGTCGACACTCGCGGGCGCGAGCGTGCTGGTCATGCGGATGCGCCTCGCAGCGCGCGGGCAGTACCGCGGTGACGCCAGAGGTGGCGGCATACCGCGCGGGCGTGAGCCACGCCGCGGCGCGTGAAGAGACGACGGTGCCGGCGCCGGGGAGGGTGGTGGCACCGCGCGAGCGCTACTTGCACGACTCTCCAGCCGGAACGGCGTGCGCGTAGACAGAAGTCGACGTCCTCGGGACCGAACAGATAGGACTCGTCCAGCCCGCCCACCGCGTCAAAGGTGGACCGCCGAATCAGCTGACATGCGCCGATGCCGAAGTCGACGTCCCACATCGACGGGTCGCTTCGAATGGCCGGCGCGTAGTCGTTCCGGAGATTGCAGAGGCGCAAGATCTTGCGGCCGAGACTCGGTGCCCGACCGGCGGTCTGTTCGGGAGCTTGGCCGCCGAACACCGGCACGGCGATCCCGACGCCGGGGTCCGCAGCCGCGGCGGACAGCGATTGCAGGCAGGTCGGTTCGAGTTGGGCGTCGCTGTCGAGCAGGCAGATCAAGTCCGCGCCACTTGCGAGGATGCCCTGATTGCGGCCTCCGGCGACGCCGCGGTTGTGTTCGTTGCGCACAACCTCCACGCGCGAGTCGTGATCGAGTGAGACCGGAGCGTCCGAACCGTTGTCGATCACGAGTACACGGACCTCGACGCCTTGGGATGCCAATGCTGAATCGATTGCGCGCTCGAGCAGCTCACCGTCATTCCAGGTGAGGACGATCACGTCGATCCGCGGCATCATCACATCACCGCGGCGAGCGTCACCAGGGCGGCCGTTGCGAGCGCGGCGACCGCCGCGCTGGGCCGTACGACGTCGCGCTCGATGGCTCGAGCGCCGGCAACGAGCAGGGCGGTCTGAAGGACCTCGGTTGCGAGGAGTGCTATCGCCGCGCCGAGGAGACCGTGTGCGCTGACCAGCCAGATGCACAGCCCGACGTTGACCGCGAAAGCCGCCGCCCCGATCCTGAGCACGCCCGCATGCCGACCCCGCGCGGTCCGAACGTGCAACTCGAGGCCGTTCCACACCAGGAGCGGCGTGGCGGCAACGAGCAGGCGCAGTGTCTGCGTCTCGCCACCCAGTCGCGGGATCGCGCTCCCCAACAGGCCGGCGAAGACCACGACGATCCCGGCGAGCGCCGCGGCGAGCACCGGCAAGACCGCGAGAGATCTCGCTCGCGCGCCATCCGGCGCGTCTCCCCCATCACGATCGCTCGCCGCCGCGGCGAAGAGGCCGAGGCTCGCGGTGCCCGCGGCGCCGCTGGCACCGTCGATCACGCGGTACAGCAGGCCGTACGTCGCGCCGCTGGCTGCACCGAGGACATGGCCCACCAACAGCAGATCGGCGCGCAGGTAGCAGAGACCCACGGTCTCGATTCCGGCGAACGTCGCGGCACGTTTCCATCCACCGAGGGGCGAGCTCGGCCGCGCGGGTGCCTCGCCCCGCCAGCCTGGTCCGAGCGCCCGCACGAGCGCCGCCGCGCCGGCGAGCTCGACCAACGCGAGGGCGGCGACCAGCGTTTCCGCATCGAAGCCGGCCGCACCGAACCCGATCAGAATCGCGGCTTGTGACGCGCGAACGACGGCGGTGACGAACGGTTCGGCGCTGATATTGCCGAGTGTTCGCAACCCAGACGCGGCAACCACCGCGAGCTGTGCGGCGACGACCCACACCACGGTCAGGACCACAGCAGCGACGGGCAATCGAACGTGCACGAACTCGAACAGCACCCAAGCAGCGAGGCCGGCAACCGGGGCAAGCGCGACTCGGATCACGAAGAGCGGCCGCAAGGCACGCGCCGGTGCCGCCGTACCGCGTTGGGCAACGAGGAGCATCCCGAGACGTTCGACGCCGAGTCCGAGCAGCGACGTCAAGGTGAGCATCCCGATGTACGCCCACGTGAACCGAGTGACCACACCGGCAGCCGCCACCCCGGGAAGCGTCATCACCGCGGCCACGAGCAAGAACGCACCGCCTTGCCGGCCTGCGATCGCGCGCGCCGTCGCGCGCAGATACGAACTGAACGGCTGCGGCCGTGCGGCTTCTGTGGTCGCTGTCATCGACCGTCGCGCGCGACCACCGACCGCAAGGTGCGGGCGACGATCCGAAGATCGATCGCGATCCCCTGCCGGCGCAGGTAGTACACCTCGTACTGGAGCTTCTCGATCGCGTCGAGATCGTCGGCGCCGTAGTGGTACTTCACCTGGGCCCAACCGGTGAGGCCCGGGCGCACCAGGTGCCGGACGTTGTAGAACGGGATCTTCGCGGCGAGCCGAGCCGCGAGGTGTGGCTGCTCCGGTCGTGGACCCACGACCGAGAGCTCCCCGCGCAGAATGTTCATCACCTGCGGCAGCTCGTCCAGGTGGGTCCTCCGAAGAAGACGACCGAACAGCGTGACACGAGGGTCCGACTCGGTCGTCGGGTCACCCTCCGCGCCGTGCGGGGACATCGTGCGGAACTTGAGGATCTCGAACTCGAGGCCAGCCCGCCCGACGCGCGGCTGCCGGAAGAACAGTGGGCCACGACTGGCGATGGCGTTGCCGACCACAACGATCGGCGACACGACCACGAGCAGGACAAGGCCCAAGCTCGCGAGGACGAGATCGAGGAACCGCTTGACTCGCACGTACGTGGGTGCGTGCACCTCGCCGATGTCGAAGAGCAACGACACCCGCTCGAGCTCGCTGACCGGGAGCTTGCCCAACCACTGCTCGTAGAACAGGGACAGGGTGCGGATCCGAATGCCGCGCTCGTGGAGCTGGGCCGCCTGCGCGACGATCTCGTCGTCACCCTGCGCCTCGCGGTCCAAAACGACGACGTTGGCGCCCTCACTCTCGGCGACGGTGAGCAGCAAGCGCTCAGGCGTCTCGACTGATCGCGCCTGATCCGGCGTGAGCGCAGCGACGAGCAGAGCCGGCCGTTCCGGTGCTCGTTCGAGCTCGGAGCGCAGTCCTTCGACATCTTCGTTGGCGGCGACGAGCAACACTCGGTCGCGCTCCTCGTCGCGTGTGAACGCGTCGTGCGCGAGCCGGGTGCACAGCACGTAGAAGGGAATGAGGATCACGACCGAGCCGAAGAGGACGGCCCGGGGCAACAGCGCGGCGCCACCCAGGAGCTGCGCGAGGGAGACGACCGCGATCGCGGCAGTGGTGGCGCCCGCAGCCGCGGCCAGAGCTGCGCGACGGGGACGGTTGACGTCCGGCAGACCGAGTCCGTACGCGGCGAGCACGAGCGCGCCCAGGAACACGACCGACCAGCCAAGTCGACTGGAGTCACTCCACGGATAGCCGTGAGCGGCCGCGTGGGCTCGACTCAGGCCGAGGACACAGACCGCCGTGCCGGCGGCGAGTGAGAGCGATGCGAGCCGGCGCACCCAGGAGGTATCGGCCTCTCGGGGCCCCAGGCTGAGGGGCTCGCGCCTAGGCGTGCCGGTAGGTCGTGACAGAGAACTCCACGCCAGGAAGCAGCTCGAGCACCTCGGAGCCTTTTCGCTGGAAGGGACCGAGGGCGTTGGGCCGGCGCCCTCCCCGGGGGGTGATGACCGCCACCTGGGTGACATCGGCCCTCCGCAACACACGGATCGCCTCGTTCATCTGCTGGTCGTTGGTCGCGGTGAGCCACTGGAGATCGCCCTCGTAGAAGGCGCCGCCCTCGCGCAGCAGGTGCGCCTCCTGCGAGAGCACGGCTTCGTCGTGGCGGGCGACCAGCTGCTGCATCGCGTCGGCCACGGCATGTGAGCGGACCGAGAGCCAGGCCACGCCGCACCCCGTCACCGCGAGTCCGACAACAACGACGACAGCTGCCGCGACCCGCCCGGCGTGGCGCGCGCCAACCACGCCAACGACAGCGAGCAGCAACCCCGTGCTGAGCACGTACCGCCCACCCCATTGTGGACCGGCACCACCCGAGAACTGGACGAGCCACACGAGTGGAAGTGGCGCGACCGCGGCCAACGCAAGCCGCTGCGTGCCGGGCTCTCGCCCACACAGCGCCAGTCCAGCCACAGCCAACGGTGACGCCGTCAGCAGGCCGGGGACGAAGCCAACACCGTCGGCGAATCGCACCGCGTACAGCACAGCGGCGATTGCCACAGCGACCATTGCGACCCGTCGCGCACGATCACCGGTCTGAAGAAGGGCGCGCGTGACGAGCGCGAGCGCAATCACGATTGCCGCGCCGAGGATCCAGTCGAGCGGACGCGAGAAGCGGCTGAGACCGATCGTGGTCGTCACTGCCTCGTGCACACGAACACCGAGATCGCCGGCCGCTTGCGTCGCCGTGCCACCCGCGCGCGCGGCGCGCAGGCCAGTGTCGAGCGTGAGGCGCTCGAGCACCTGGTTCGCGACGAGGACTCCGACGAGACCCGTGGCCACCGGGGTCCCGATCGACGCGACTCGCCGAACAGATCGCGGGTGACCGCCGGGTCCACGGGTCAATGCCACCAGCAGCGTGAGGACTACGACGTACACCAGTGCCTCGGTGCGCATCGTTGCGGCTAGCCCGAACAGGGTCCCGGCGGTGAGACCGCCGCGCCACCCGGCCCGCGACTCGTAGACGTCGAGGAGCATCACCGCTCCCCACAGGATCAAACCCGCGCCGAGTGCGTGCTCCCAAAAGTCGAGCGCGTACACCGCGATGGGCGTCGCCAAACCAACGGCCCAGAAGGCCCACCATCCGTCACCGCCGCCGAGGCGACGGGCGAGCGCACGTGCACCGAGGGCTGTGAGCACTGCACCGAGCATGGGCAGCAGCAAGATCGCGTGCAGGCCGCCCACTTCGTACAGGGGATACGCCGCGTACAACATCGGAAGCGTCGTGATATTCACCCACCGGTCTCCGACGCGCTCGGTGGAGAAGAGCGCGTGCAAGCTCCCGTCGCGGTCGTACCGCTCGGCCCAGTAACCGAGATCGGGGTCGAGGTTCCCGCGCGCCTCCATTGCTCGAAGGGTCGCAAGCTTTCCGCCGGTGTCGGTTCCGAGGGTCCCTCGGTGGTCGTTCAGCAGGGAGAGCGCGCCGTAGATGCACAGCAGTGCCAACACTGCACCGACCACGCGCAAGGTCGAGCTCGAGCGTCCGCTTGCCCGAGACGGAGCAAGCGAGGCGGCCTCACAGCGCGGCGGCGCCGCGACGCTCACGACAGCTTGCGGGCGCGTATCGACAGCAGTCGTGGGATGGTCGCCGCTTCCGGATATTCGGGCGCCTGGGCGAGGAAACCCGACGGGGGCGGCGGCTCGTCCATGCGCTCGACGAGGAGCCCGCACTCCGACATCACGTTGATGTATCGGCTCAACGGGCGGTGCATGAAGGGCAACCTCACGCCGGGGGCGACCTCCTCCATGGCCACGTCATCACGGAGATACGGCCCGATCCGCCAGTACTGCTCCTCGAGGATGTGGTCGTCGATCCAGCCGCTCCCCGGGGCCTGGAGCAGCGGGTGGTTCAGGAAGCAGGCGAATGCGCCGCCGGGCGCCAGGACCCGGGCCACCTCGTGGACCGCCGGCTCGAACGGATCGAGGTGCTCGAGCGTGAGGCAGATCACGACCGCATCGAAGCTCCCCGACCCGAAGGGCAGCACCTCGGCGGAGCCACGGACGTACTCCACACCTCCCCCGCGTTCGCCCGCGGTCACAAGCTGTGCGGCCGTGGGATCGATGCCGACCGTCCAGGCGCCATGAGCGACGGCACGCCGTGCGAGCTGTCCCTCGCCACATCCGATGTCGAGCACACGCGTCGCCGCCGAGAGGTACTCATCCGCGATCGGGAGGATCTGCTCCTCGTACTCGGGATCGGCGCCGTCCGTGAAGTGGTGCTGCCACCACCCCGCATGCTCCTCCCACTCGCTCACTCGGGTCAGTCGAGGTCGAAGAGGGGCGCGAGGAAGCGGCCCGTGTGGCTCTCGGGGGTCTTCGCGACGTGCTCGGGCGGGCCTTCGGCGACCACCAGCCCACCGGCGTCGCCGCCCTCGGGGCCGAGGTCGACGATCCAGTCGGCCGACTTGATCACGTCGAGGTTGTGCTCGATCACGAGCACCGTGTTGCCCAGGTCGACGAGACGCTGGAGCACGCCGAGCAACCGACGCACGTCTTCGAAGTGCAGACCGGTGGTGGGCTCGTCAAGCATGTAGATGGTTCGACCCGTGGCGCGCTTGCCGAGCTCGGACGCGAGCTTCACGCGCTGAGCCTCACCACCCGACAACGTGGGTGCAGGCTGGCCGAGCCTCACGTAGCCGAGACCCACCGCGTTGAGGCACTCGAGGTGGCGCGCAATCGTGGGTTGGTTGGCGAAGAACTCGAGTGCCTCTTCGATCGACATGTCGAGGACCTCGGCCACATTCTTGCCCTTGAACGTGATGTCGAGCGTGTCGCGGTTGTAACGCGCGCCTTTGCATACCTCACAGGGTACGTATACGTCCGGCAGAAAATGCATCTCGATCTTGATCGTGCCGTCACCCGCGCACGCATCACACCGACCACCCTTGACATTGAACGAGAACCGGCCGGGCAGGTAGCCGCGTACCTTGGCCTCCTGCGTGGCCGCGAACAGCGCGCGCACCTTGTCGAACATGCTCGTGTACGTCGCCGGGTTGGATCGAGGCGTGCGGCCGATCGGTGACTGGTCGATGAGGATGACCTTGTCGAGGTGTTCGGCACCCTCAAGCGTCTTGTGCCGACCCGGCACCGTCTTCGACCGATAGATGCGCTGCATGAGCGCGTGGTAGAGGATGTCGTTCACGAGCGTTGACTTGCCGCTTCCGCTCACGCCCGTGACCGCGACGAAGCAGCCCACTGGGAAGCCCGCGTCGATCCCCTGGAGGTTGTGCGCGTGCGCGTCGCGGACGATGAGCCAAGCGTCACCGGGTGGTCGGCGCCGGTCGGGAACCGGAATGGTGCGCGCTCCGGTCAGATACTGACCGGTCAGCGATCGCGGCTCCGCCAGGACCATGTCGAGCGGGCCAGATGCGACGATCTCACCACCGTGCTCGCCGGCTCCGGGGCCGATGTCGACCACATGGTCGGCGACGCGGATCGTCTCCTCGTCGTGCTCGACGACGATCACGGTGTTCCCGAGGTCTCGGAGACGGATCAGGGTGTCAATGAGCCGGCGGTTGTCGCGCTGGTGGAGCCCGATCGACGGCTCGTCGAGGACGTACAGAACGCCGACCAGACCACTGCCGACCTGGGACGCAAGCCGGATCCGTTGCGCTTCGCCACCCGCGAGCGTGGCGGACGAGCGGTTGAGGTTGAGGTAGTCGAGCCCGACATCGAGCAGGAAGCGGAGTCGCTCGTTGACTTCCTTGACCACGCGTTCAGCGATGAGCCGGTCCCGTTCCGAGAGCTCGAGCGACCCGAGGAACGCCGCGGCGCGCGAGATCGAGAGCTCACCCACTTCATAGATGCTCTTGTCGGCGATCGTCACCGCGAGCGACGCGGGCCGAAGACGCGCGCCGTGGCACGCCGGGCACGGCACCTCGCGCATGTAACCCTCGATCTGCTCGCGCTGGCGGTCGCTCTCGGCATCGGAGTGACGCCGCTCGAGCCACGGAATCACGCCTTCGAAGGCCGTGTGGTACGAGCGTTGTCGTCCGTACCGGTTCCGGTACGTCACGTGCACGGCGCGGTCGCCCGTACCGAGGAGCACGGCGTTGCGAGCGCGCTTGCCGAGCTTCTTCCAGGGTGTCTCAGTGTCGAAACCGAACTCCTCGGCAACTGCTTCGAGGACCCGGTCGAAGTAGCGGCTGCGGAACCCCGACCATGGCGCGATCGCGCCGTCGGCCAGCGAGAGGTCGTCGTCGGGGACGACGAGCTCGGCGTCCACCTCGAAGCGCGTGCCGAGGCCGTCGCAGCGCTCGCACGCCCCATACGGGGTGTTGAAGGAGAAGTTGCGCGGTGCGAGCTCGTCGAACGACACACCGCAGTGCGTGCAGGCGAGGTGTTCCGAGAACGTCAGCGTCTCCGCCGCGTCCTCGCCTGCTCGCGGCACGATCTCGACCTCGGCGACACCTTCCGCGAGGCGCAGTGCCGTCTCCAGCGAGTCGGTGAGGCGGCGCTCGATGCCCGCCTTGTTGACCAGTCGGTCCACGACGACCTCGATCGTGTGCTGCTCGTAACGCGCGAGACGCAGCTGCTCACCGAGCTCATGGAGCTCTCCGTCGACGCGGGCGCGCGTGAAGCCCTGCGATGCCAGCTCTTTGAGCAGGCCCTCGTACTCCCCCTTGCGGCCACGCACGACCGGTGCCAGGACCTGGAAGCGGGTGTCGTCGGGAAGCTCGAGCACCCGATCGACGATCTGCTGCGGCGTCTGGCGCGTGATGACGCGGCCACAGGTTGGACAGTGCGGCACGCCGATGCGCGCGTAGAGCAACCTGAGGTAGTCGTAGACCTCGGTGATGGTGCCGACCGTGGACCGCGGGTTACGTGACGCCGACCGTTGATCGATCGAGATCGCCGGCGAGAGCCCCTCGATGAAGTCGACGTCGGGCTTGTCCATCTGCCCGAGGAACTGTCTGGCGTACGCCGAGAGCGACTCGACGTACCGGCGCTGGCCTTCTGCGTAGATCGTGTCGAACGCAAGCGACGACTTGCCTGAGCCGGAGATGCCGGTGAATACGATCAGCCGGTCGCGTGGCAGCGACAGGTCGACGTTCTTCAGGTTGTGCTCACGGGCTCCTCGGATCGTGATCGAGTGCCCGAGACCGTGCTCTGTCATCACGCTGGTCGCGCTCGCTCGGCGGCGGGATACCCGCCGCCGCCCTGCGGGACGCTCGACTGCTCCATCCGGCGAGCGTACCCAAGGGACCCCTCGGGCGAACGGATGTTCGGCTCCCGATCCGACCGCTCAGGCGGCCAGCGCGGCCTCGTCGCGCTCGGCTCGCATCGCGCTCCGGAGCAGCACCCAGACCGCGAGGGTCACGACCAGGCTGATCGCCCCCGCGAGCTGCTTCTCCGCGAACACGAAGATCTGAACCACGTACAGGTGTACGAGGAGGCCGCGGTCGAACCACCGGTACGCGGCCACACGAGATCGGGGCAGGACGACCACGCCGATGCCGAGGTTCACGGCGACCGCGACCGAGCTCACGACCGTGACCCACTCGGCGAACGTCACGATGCCCCGGCCGTCGCGGCCGAGCTCGACCACGCCGGTCACCTCGATGACGGCAAACACCACGAAGAGCGAATTGATCGCGGTCGGGAACCAGCGAAGCCCGGCGAGAGAGAGATAGCGCGACCGCACCGCCGCCGCGACACGCGCTGGCCACGACGGAGGTCGAGGCGGCAGCGCGGGGGCGTCGTCCAGTAGCACGCGCACCTGGTCGGCGATCGGACCGGTCGGGCCGGTTCGGTCAAACAGCGCGATCGCCTCACGGCGTTGCGGCTCGCGCAGCTGGCCGAGCGCGGCCGACTTGAGCGCTTCGAGTCCGTTGAGCAGACCCTCGTCGGGACCGTACCTACGACGCTCCAACGAGCGGAACACCAGATACATGGTCACGAACGTGATGTACATGAGCGCGAAGGTCGGTTCGAAGAAGTAGTTCACGTCGCGGGTGATGAACTTGCCGAGCTCGTCGATGAACCACCCGAAGCCGGCTCCGCCGAGGAACGCTACGAAGCTGCGGGTCGCGGGCCCGAGGAAGGTGACGGCCGAGATGATCGCGATCGCCATCATCAGCGCGCCCCAGATGGCGTGCGAGATGTGCAGCGTCCCGTTGCCAAGCTGCGGATACCCCGTGATGATGAGGAAGATCCGGTTCCCGAGCACCGACGCCACGGCCACCACGAGAAAGGTGTCGAGGCAGCGACCCAGATCGACGCTACGGACCGAGAAGCGTGGAAAGAGACGAGGCCGCGCCATTGCGCAGAGTGTGCCACCGGCGCGGGAGCCGGGCGGTGACCTCGGTCAGCTGACTGCTTTCAGCTCACGCTTGAGCTCGGTGATCTCGTCGCGCAGGCGGGCCGCCTCTTCGAAGCGCAGCTCCTTGGACGCTTCGTGCATCTCCTCTTGGAGTGACTGGATGAGGCGGCCGAGCTCGTCGGGCGGCACGCCAGTCAGCTCGAAGACCGCAGACCGACGTCGACGCCCCCGGCCGCGCGACGCAGCACCATCGTCGCCACCGTCACGGGCGCGGACCATCGCGAGGATGTCGGTGACGCTCTTGCGGATCGACTGCGGGTCGATGCCGTGTTCGGTGTTGTACTCGACCTGCGCCTTGCGGCGTCGGTTGGTCTCCGAGATCGCGTGCCGCATCGAGTCGGTGACCTGGTCGGCGTACATGATCACCTGACCGTCGACGTGGCGCGCCGCACGCCCCATCGTCTGGATGAGCGAGGTCGAGGAGCGCAGGAACCCTTCCTTGTCGGCATCGAGGATGGCGACGAGCGAGACCTCGGGCAGGTCGAGGCCCTCACGCAGCAGGTTGATCCCGACGAGCACGTCGAACTCCCCGAGTCGGAGCGAACGCAGGATCTCGACGCGCTCGAGGGTGTCGACCTCGCTGTGGAGATAGCGCACGCGAACGTCGAGCTCGAGGAGATAATCGGTGAGATCCTCGGACATCTTCTTGGTGAGCGTGGTGACGAGGACGCGCTGCCCTCGCTCCTCGCGCTCACGAATCTCGGCGACGAGATCGTCGATCTGTCCGCGTGTCGGCTTGACGATCACCTCGGGATCCACGAGCCCGGTGGGGCGCACGATCTGCTCCACCACCTGCCCGGAGATCTCGAGCTCATACGGGCTCGGCGTGGCCGACAGGAACACGACCTGGCCGACCTTCTCCGTGAACTCGTTGAAGCGAAGGGGACGGTTGTCGAGGGCCGATGGGAGGCGGAACCCGTGGTCCACGAGTGTGTCCTTGCGCGACTTGTCGCCCTCGTACTGCCCGTGCAGCTGCGGCACCGCCACGTGCGACTCGTCGAGCACCATGAGGAAGTCGGCGGGGAAGTAGTCGAGCAACGTGAAGGGCATCTGGCCTGCTGCCCGACCGTCGAGGTGGCGCGAGTAGTTCTCGATGCCCGAGCACGAGCCCACCTCGCGGAGCATCTCGAGGTCGTAGTTGGTGCGCATGCGCAGCCGCTGCGCTTCGAGCAGCTTGCCCTCCTTCTCCAGGACGGCGAGCCGGTGCGCGAGCTCGGCTTCGATCCCATCGATGGCGGTGCGCATCCGCGGCTCCGACGTGACGTAGTGCGATGCCGGGAACATGACGAGTCGGTCGAGCTCCTCGACCACTTCGCCGGTGAACGGGTCGACCGAGGCGATGCGCTCCACCTCGTCTCCGAAGAGCTGAATGCGGATCGCCCGCTCCTCATATGCAGGGAACACCTCGATGGTGTCGCCGCGCACCCGGAACTTGTTGCGGGCGAAGTCGTAGTCGTTGCGCTCGTACTGCAGCTCGACGAGCCGGCCGAGGATCGCGCGTTGCTCTCGTTGCTCACCCTTGTCGAGGATGAGGCACTGGCGCTCGTACTCGTCCGGTGCACCAAGGCCGTAGATCGCGGAGACCGACGCAACGATGAGCACGTCGCGGCGGGACATGAGTGCGCTGGTCGCAGAGTGACGAAGCCGGTCGATCTCGTCGTTGATCGACGAGTCCTTCTCGATGTACGTGTCAGTCGTCGGCATGTATGCCTCGGGCTGGTAATAGTCGTAGTACGACACGAAATACTCGACGCGGTTCTTCGGGAAGAACTCGCGGAACTCGCTCGCGAGCTGCGCGGCGAGGCTCTTGTTGGGTGCGAGCACGAGCGTCGGACGCTGCGCACGCGCGATCACTCCGGCGATCGTGAACGACTTTCCTGAGCCGGTGATGCCGAGCAGCGTTTGAAAGCGCTCCCCTGCTTCGAGCCCGGCGACGAGCTTGTCAATCGCCTCCGGCTGGTCCCCCGCGGGCGCGAAGTCGGAGACGAGCTCGAAAGGCGGCACCCCATGATCGTACTGACAGGGTACGACGCTCCTTTCCGGTCTCCGCGTTCCTGTGGACGAGGTCGGCCCAGATCGCGTCGACCTGGCGCTCGAGGTGGTCTCGGTCGCCCGAATTGTCGATCAGATGCGTCGCGACTTCGCGGCGCTCCTCATCGGTGGCCTGCGCCTCCATCCGCGCTTGGGCATCGACTCGGGGCATCCCACGCGCTTCGAGCCGAGCAAGCTTCACCTCGCGCGGCGCCTCGACCACCAGCACGACCCTGTAACCGCGAGAACCAGCTTGCGTGGACTCCACGAGGAGCGGCACGTCGCACACGACGATCGACCCTTTGGGCGCCTCCAGGACGCGCCGCGTGAACTCCTCGTTGATGGCCGGGTGGGTGATTCCCTCCAAGTCCTTCCGCGACTGCTCGTCGGCGAAGGCGATCCGCCCGAGCGCCGGCCGATCGAGCCGGCCGTCAGCATCGAGGATCTCGGTGCCGAAGCGATCGACGAGCTGCTCGAGGGCAGGCATCCCTGGCTCGACCACGGCTCGGGCCACGGCGTCGGCATCCACGATCCAGGCGCCCCGGGCGACCAGGAGCTCGGCGACCGTAGATTTGCCCGATCCGATCCCCCCCGTCAGCCCCACCAGCAGCACGCCTGTGAGGCTACGGGCCTTCAGGAGGGCGGTCAGCGAGCGAGCCCCCGTGGGACCGGGCGACGAGGGGCTGTGCCGCTCGGCACCCAGGCGACGGAGTCTGCGGAGTCGCCCGATGGCTTGGTTCCCGGCCCACAGCGAGCCATCGAAGCGGAAAGGTAAAGGGGAGGTCAGGTAAAGGTTCACGGAGGGTGTTCAAGCGCGACCACAAAGAGTGCCGATATTGCTCCTGGTCGGTTCAACTGGGCACCGGCCTCCAACACCCGAAAGGGGCATCATGAACCTCTTCGTGCTCAAGACCTGGCTTCAGTCCAGGTTCACGAAGGACGAGCGGGGCGCCAACCTGGTGGAGTACATCCTCCTGGTGGCTCTCATCGCCCTTGCCGTAATCGCGGCTGTCGTCTTCCTGCGTGGTCAGGTGAGCGACAAGTTCAACGAGACCGGCAGCAAGCTGAGCAGCAACGGGAACTGACCCCTTCTGACCTAGGTCGAAAGGGGTTTCCTCGTGAACCTGTTCATGATCCGAAGCTGGCTCTCGGCGAGCCTCACCCGCGATGAACACGGGGCCAACCTGGTGGAGTACATCCTCCTGGTCAGCCTCATCGCACTGGCCGTGATTGCGGCAGTGATGTTCATGAGCGGCGAGCTCTCGGGATCCTTCGACAACGCCGGCAGCAGGTTGAGCAACACGCCCAACCCGTAGCCCGGCTGCGACGAGCAGTCAGCAAGAAGGCCGGAGGCGCAAGCCCCCGGCCTTCTTCGCGTCTACCGGTCGCGTGGTGACGCCTCGAGGCGGACGCGCGGTGCCGAGGATGACTCATGCCGACCCACACGGAGCACCGCGGGACCGTGACGGTATGGTCGCCGCCATGCGGGTCGAAGCCGTACTGGTCGACGCTGGCGGCGTCTTGGTGGTGCCCGACCCAGATCGGGTGGCGGCCATCCTCGCTCCGTTCGGAGTGTCCGCCGACCTTGCTGCGGTCACGCGGGGTCACTACGCAGGCGTCGCCGCGCTGAATCGGGTTGCCGAAGGAGACCGCGGCGCGTTCATGCCGTACCACTACGCCTACGCGAAGGAGTGCGCAGTTCCAGACACGATGCTCGAGGATGCGGTGGACGCACTCTCCGACGAGTTCTTGCATGCGCCGATGTTCACATCGGTCGTGCCGGGCGCCACCGAGACTCTTCGTGCTCTCGACTCGATCGGCGTCACCATCGCGATCGTCACCAACTCGGGCGGGTATGCCGAAGACCTGCTTCGTGGCCTCGGCATCTGTCAGGTCGGTCCCGGCCCACTACCGACGGTCGCGGCGGTGTTCGACTCGGCGATCATCGGATACGAGAAGCCGGACCCGCGCATCTTCGAACATGCCCTTGCGCACCTCGGCATCGAACCAACGGTCACGATCCATGTCGGTGACACACCCGCAGCAGACGTCGCCGGTGCCATGGCCGCAGGCATCAGACCTTTCCTCATCGATCCCTACGACGCGCACCCCAATCTTCCACACCCCCGGATCCGTTCGTTCGCCGAGATCGTCCCGCTCGTGACGGAGCTCAACGCGTCGCCCTGACGCAGAAGCCCTCGACCGCTACGGGATGTCGGCACGGACGAACACGACGTAGTCCTTGTCGTGATACGTCGCACGCCAGGTGTCGTCTTGACGGAGGAGTTGGGTGAGGACTCGGGTGCGCTCCCAGACGACGACCTCTACATCACGGTCTGCAAGCACCTCGCGCCAGCCGGGTTGGCCGGTGGAGACCGTGGTGAAGTCATTGATGACGCCCAGCGGGTACATGTCGAAGCGGTCGTCGAAGAACACCCTCTGCTTCGGCCACGACCTCAGAATCAGGTAGCCGCCGTCGGCGTCGTCGACGAGCAGGCGGCGTCCGAGGAGTCCCTGGCGTTCAACGGCATCGATGGCTCGGACCGGGTAAGAGTCGAGCGCGAAGTCGGGTTGACCGGCCGACCGCACACCGATGGCCAGCGCCAGGACGCCGAGCACGGCAACCACCCCGAAGCCGAGCGCGCGGCGGGGATCCGGACGCGACGACCGCGTCACCGCGACAGCTCGAGCTGCGATCGGAAGGCCGACAAGGGGCGCGAGCGCGATGTTGCGGAGCGCCCACAAGCCGAGCAGGAGGAACGGCACCGCGACGAGCAGATCGCGGCGGGACATTCGGTTCGCGGCCCGGGCGGCGATCGCGGCGAACACCACGATCCACAGGGCGTACGCGTACCCACGCACATGGTGGAAGTCAGGAGACGACCACTCGATCACGTTGCGCAGCACATCCCCACGACGCAAGAGGTCAACAGGGAAGAGGACGAGCGAAAGCCCGTACGGGTTGGCGAACGTGGCGATGGATGCGAGCACGCTTCCGGCGAGCAGCGTGCGCTCTCGGTCTGCCCACGGCCGATGGCCGTCGAGCCACCGGCCGACGAGGTGGAGCCCGAGGTACACGAAGCCGAGCGCGAACGTTCCGTGAACGTTGGCCCAGAGCCAGAAGATCAACGGCAGCGCGATGAGCGGGCGACGGCCGAGCACCGAGGTGGGGACTTCCACCACCCACAGCACGAGTAGGAGGAAGACGACACCCAGGAGCAGCGGCCGCTCCGACCAGATCGTGTACAAGCTGCCGAGCGCGGCCACCGTGAGCAGCGACGCGCGCATGCGCTCGCCCGCGATGCGCAGCGCCAGCCGAAATGCCAGCACGGCGATCGTGATGCCGACGAGCCCACCCATGATGCGCAGACCGAACGCGCCGAAGCTGCGATCCACGGCGCCGTACAGGAGCTCCGCCAGCCATGATTGCGCGACCCAGTCCGTTCCGTGGGCGGTGTACGAGAACGGGTCCGCGTGTGGGATCCCGTGATCGAGGATGAGCCCGCCGGTCTTGAGATGCCAGAAGAACGAGTTGTCGGAGAGGCGTTCGATCCCGACGCCCCATCCGAAGAGCGCGAAGACCGCAGTGAAGAGCGTGTCGAGGCCCGGGGGCCGCAGACGGTGCCGCCGCGTCCGGCTCGGCGGCTTGGCCGCTCGCGGTTCGATGGCGCGCGGCGGCGCGAGCGTCGCCACGGGTGGACTCAGAGGCTCCTGGCCAGCGAGATCATCGCCGGCCCGAGGATCACCACGAAGATCGACGGGAAGATGCAGAACACAAGCGGGAAGAGCATCTTGACCGGCGCCTTCTGCGCCTTCTCCTGGGCCCGCAGACGGCGGCGCACACGCATCTCGTCGGCCTGCGAGCGCAGCAAGCGAGACACCGACACGCCGAACGTGTCGGCTTGGAGCATCGCGAGGATGAACGTGCGCAGCTCGGAGACGTCGCACCGCTCGTCCATCGCTCGCAAGGCCTCAGCTCGCGTCGCGCCGATGCGGGTCTCCCGCAGCATGCGTCGGAACTCATCGGACAGCGCGCCGGGGACTGCCGTCGTCGTGCGCTCCAATGCCTGCTCGAAACCGAGCCCGGCTTCCACAGAGATCACGAGCAGGTCGAGGACGTCGGGGAGCTGCACCGCGATCTCGTGCTGGCGCTTTTCGATGCCGCGCGACAGATACACGTCGGCGAACATGAATGACGCGAACCAGAGGAACAGCGAGATCATCAAGCCGAACAGGCCGCCCAGCCCGATCAACACAAGGATGAGCGGTAGCCAGATCAGGCCCGACATGAGACCGAGCAGCTTGAATACGAGCACTTGGTCCACGTTGAGGGTCGAGTTGCCCGCCAAGACAAGCTTGTGGGCGACGTTCTCTCGATACCCCTGTGGCGTGAAGCGCCCGGTCAACCCTGAGAGACCTTCGAGCACGGGCGCGATGACGCGCTCGCTGATCGGCGCCAGCATCTCCTGGTCGCGCACGTCCTGGATCTGGTAGCCCTCGAGTCGGCGCAGCGAGTCGCGGACCTCGGCCCGTTCGACGACGACCGTGGACATCAGGAACCCGATGAGCAGCACGGCGCCGCCCGCGATACCGGCAATCAGCAGTGGTTCCACGTCAGACCTCGATCGCCATGATCTTCCGGAGCCACGCAAACCCGAAGCAGGCCATGACGGCCGACACGATGACGGCCAGCACGCCGAGCGAGCTCGAGAAGAGCACTGACATGTAGTCGGGCTGGATGAGATAGAGCACACCGCCGAAGAGCGGCGGGAAGATCCCAAGGATCCATCCCGACAAGCGCCCCTCAGCGGTGAGCGACATGATCTCCCGCTTGAGCCGTTCGCGTTCGGTCATCGTGCGCGCCACGGTGTCGAGGAGCTCGGCCAAGTTTCCGCCCACCTCGCGCTGGATCCGGATCGCCATCACGGCCCACATGAGGTCGATGCTGTGCATGCGGTTTGCCGAGTCCTCGAGCGCGTCCTCGATGGGGCGGCCGAGTCGGCTCTCCGCGAACGCGCGTTGCAATTCGCGCCGTGACGGCTCCGATGCTTCTTCGGCCACCGCTTCGAGCCCTTGCGCGAACGAGAAGCCTGCACGCATCGATCCGGCCAGAAGGTTCAGCACGTCGGGAAGCTGCGTCTCGAACCGGCGCAGCCGCCGCTTGCGGCGCAGCTCGAGCCAGGCGATCGGGCCGATCACCGCCGCGATCGTCAACCCGAGCACCATCGGCGTCGGGAACATGAGCAACGAGAACAAGAACACGACAGACGCGCCGGCCAGATAGAAGAACACCGCTTCTGGCGGACGGAGTGGGAGGTCGGCTTGCTCGAGCTTGTCCTCGACCCGGTTCAGCAGACCCACGCGAGCCGCGAGCCGGCCCGTGAACCCCACCACCTCTTGCATGAGACGCGTCTCGGCCAGGTTCTGCTCGCCACGCGGCCCGGGCACGCCCGGGTCAGGACCCGCCTCTTCCAGACCGAACCCCGAGAGTCGCTTCTCGAGCCCGCTGCGATGGTCTCCCCCGATGAGCATCCACGCGAGTGCCATCGCGAGGATCGCGGCCGCCATGAGGATCGCGATGACGAGCCGCAGCGTGGAGTCGCCAGCGTCGACGGCCACGACTGAGACGATGCTCTGCGGGCTCATCGCTTCGCGCCGCCTCGGCGAGTGAACGGGTCCCCGGCGAACAGCGACGCGTCGAGTGTGATCCCGTAGTTGGCCAGCCGGTCGCCGACGCTCGGGCGGATGCCTGTGCTCTTGAGCTGGCCGAGGAACTTGCCCTCTTCGTCGAAGCCCATGCCGTAGTCGAAGAGGTAGAGGTCTTGGAGCACGATCACGTCACCTTCCATGCCCATGACCTCGCTGATGTGGGTGACGCGTCGTGTGCCGTCACGAAGTCGACTGAGGTGAACGATGAGATCGAGCGCGGAGGCCATCTGCTCCCGGATCACGCGAACCGGCAGGTCCATTCCGGCCATCAGGGCCATGGTCTCGACGCGCGACAACGTGTCGCGAGGCGAGTTCGAGTGAACGGTCGTGAGCGAGCCGTCGTGGCCCGTGTTCATCGCTTGGAGCATGTCGAGCGACTCGGCGCCACGGACCTCACCGACGACGATGCGATCGGGGCGCATGCGCAGCGAGTTGCGGACCAGGTCTCGGATCCTCACCTCGCCCTTGCCCTCGATGTTGGGCGGCCGACCTTCCATCGAGAGCACGTGCGGCTGCTGGAGCTGGAGCTCCTTCGCGTCCTCGATTGTGACGATGCGCTCGTCGGCCGGGATGAACGACGACAGCACGTTCAGCAGCGTCGTCTTCCCAGTTCCGGTTCCGCCGCTGACCACCACGTTGAGCCGGCCGCGCACGCACGCATCCATGAAGTGGGCCGTCTGCGCAGTGAGCGTTGACATCGCGATCAGGTCGTCGACGCGGTACGGGTCGGTGGCGAAACGGCGGATGGTCATGAACGGTCCGCCGATGGCGAGCGGATGCACGACGACGTTGACCCGGGAGCCATCCGGCAGGCGGGCGTCGACCATGGGCGTTGCCTCGTCGACCCGGCGACCCACCTGGCTCACGATCTTGTCGATGATCCGGCGCAGGTGGTTCTCGTCGACGAAGCGCACGTCGGTGAGAACGATCTTGCCCTCGCGTTCGACGAACACCTTGTCTGGCCCGTTGATCATCACCTCGTTGATCGTCGGCTCACGCAGGAGGCGGTCAATCGGGCCGTAGCCCAGCACGTCATCGAAGACCGACTGCACCAGCGCCTGACGCTCGTTGGTGTGCAACGCGAGCCGTTCTTGCGCGAGCGCCTTGTGCAGCTGCTCTTCCACCTGCTTGCGGAGATCGGCCTCTGAGACTCGCTGGTCATAGAGGATCGGCCCCAGCTCCTGGATCACGAACTGGTGCATCTTCTGGCGGAGATCCTCGAGCGCGTGCGCGCGGACGGCGTGATTCGGCTGCTGCGCCCCTTGCCACCGGCCCGCCGGCGGCGGCTGTTGCTGCTGCACGGTCATCGGTTCACCCCTGTTCCGCTACTTCTTCGCGCGCCAGAGTCGGCGCGGCTTCTTCTCGGCCGGCGCTGTATCGTGTTCGAGCAACGAGACTGCGATGTGCTCGAGCGCACGCGTCGCTGCGCTGCGTGGCTCGTAGTCCACGACGGGAATACCGGCATTCACCGACATCGGGACCGAGATGTCCGACGGGATGGGGAAATCGGCTCGCATCCCCAGCACTTGCTCGATCTCGCGCACATCGAGCTTGACCTGCGTGTTGGCTCGGTTCAGGACGAGCCGCAGCTTCGACCCGGCGATGGCCGCGAGGTCCAGCGCCTGGATGCCGATCTTGAGGTTCTTGACGCTCGGGATGTCCATGCTCCCGATCAGCAGCACCTCGTCGGCCGCGTCCACAACGGCGAGCACGTACTCGTCGAACTGCGTGGGCAGGTCGACGAGCACGTAGCCACACAACGATTGGAGCGCCGCACACAGGTTGACCATCTCGTCCGGTGGCATCTGCGCACCGAGGACCGGCTCGGTCGGGGCCGGCAACACGAGAAGCCCGCTGTCGTGCCGAACCAACAGTGCTCGAACCATCTCGGCATCAGCGACCTGTGCAGTCGCCGCCGCATCGAGGACGGTGTGCTGCGGTGGGATGCCGAGGAGGACGGCGACATCACCGAACTGGAGGTCACCATCGACGAGGGCGACGCGCTCTTGCGTCCTGCGGGCCATCGCGACCGCGACGTTGATGGCCACCGTGCTCTTGCCCACGCCACCCTTGGTCGAGAACACGGCCACGAGTCGACCGCGTGCGCCGCGCCGCTCGGCCACCGCAGGCGTGCGCGGCGAGCTCCCCGTCAGGAGGTCGCCGACGCGAGCGACGGACTGCCCGAGCGCGACGGCATCCTGCACCGACACCGTGTCACGCGCACCGGCGCGCAGCGCCGCCTGCAGGATCGCCGTCGACAGCTCTTCGATCGCGAAGACCGCGCCCAGCTCGGGATACGTGGCCACGAGCCGATGCACCTGCTGGAATCCGTAAGGAACTGCGAGGCCGGGACCGAAGACGGCGACGACCGCCCGACCCGGCCGCAGATGCTGCACGAGCTCCTCGATCGACTCGAACTGTGCCGCGCCGGCAAGGTGCGTGCCGAGGCGCATTCGGCTGCGGGGATCGGGCTCGATGACCGCGACGTCATACCGCGACACCCCCGGCACCGCCCCCGGCGCGTTCCCTTGCTCCAGCGCCACGGGTGCTACCGACCCGAAGCCGAGACCGAACGATCGCCGCCCGATGCTGCGAGCGGACGCAACGTCAGGTACAGCGTTCCGTTCTTGTTGGCGCTCACGACCGCCAATGCCTCGTCAGGTCGGAGCTCGAACGTGATGAGCCCACTCGTGGCGGCGGTCGGCGACGGCTGCCCGTCGGTTCCACCCGCGCTGGCCGCCGTCTCTTGCCCGACTGCCAACACCTTCACGGCTTCGAGGATCACGGTTGCGCCGGTGTTGTCGACCACGAGGACGTCGACGCGGTCACCGGGAGCGATCGCGTTGGCGACACCGCGCTCTGGATCGACCGAGATCGTCACGGCCACCTTGTCGCCACTGCCGATCGACGACGCGAGCGAGCCACCGCCACCCTCACTGGGCTGGACGAAGCTCTGCTCGGTGATGAACTGCTTGGCCTGGATCGTCGACGCGGCCACCTTGCCGCTCAGCAGACCTGAGTCCTTGACCGCCGCGGCCGGCACCGAGCCTCGAAGCACGCGATCTGCGGTGATCAGCCCTTCTGCCAAAGCCGCGTCGCCGGACATCCCCTTGGGGATGTCCTGTGCTGCCACGAAGGCCTCGACGAGCTCGACCTGATCCTCGGCACGCTGGTCGGCGCCAGACACATAGACGAAGACGGCGAATCCGGCAGCTGCCGCGAGCACGATGGCAGCGGCCGCGATGAGGGTGCGGCGGTTGCCCACGGGTCGCGCCCTTTCAGTCAGGAAGGTCCCAGCCCTCCCGACTTCATGGTCGGCCGTGGGCGCCCCGGTCTTTAACCTTCTCTTTCCGGGGTGGCGTGGTTACTCCTCGACTGGCTCCTCAGACGCCGTCGGCTCGGCCTCGACCACCGGCTCCGGCTGTGCTGCCGGCTCGGGCTCCGCCGCGGGCACGGGCTCCGCCGAGGCCTCCGGCGCTGCCTCCTCGCCGGGCTCGGCGGCGGGGGCTTCCGTGACCGGAGCTGCTTCGGCGACCGGGGCCCCGGCCGGGTCGCCGCCGACGTAGTTGCCGTGCTCGTCGTACGCGTGTTCGCCGAACTGCTCCTGGTACTCGGCGGCCACCACGCCACCTTCGGCGGCTTGCTTGATCGAGAGGCTGATGCGTCGCCGCTCGAGGTCGATGTCGATGATCTTCACCCACAGCTCTTCGCCGGGGGTGACGACCTGCTCCGGCGCCTCCACATGGTGGACGGCCATCTCGGAGATGTGGACGAGGCCCTCGATGCCGTCGCCGACCTGCACGAAGGCGCCGAAGGGCACGAGCTTCGTGACTCGCCCGTACACGAGCTCGCCGACCTGGTGGCCGTCGGCAAACTCCTGCCAGGGGTCCTGCTGGGTGGCCTTGAGGGACAGTGAGATCCGCTCGCGCGAGAGGTCGACGTCGAGCACCTGCACGGTGACCTCGTCACCCACCTGCACCACGGAGCTCGGGTGGTCGACGTGCTTCCACGAGAGCTCCGACACATGGACGAGGCCGTCCATGCCGCCGAGGTCGACGAACGCGCCGAAGTTCACAACCGACGACACGACACCGCTGCGGACCTCCCCCGGCTTCAGGTTCGCGAGGAACTCGTCACGCTGCTCACGCTGTGTCTCCTCGAGGTACGCGCGACGTGACAGCACCACGTTGTTGCGGTTCTTGTCGAGCTCGATGATCTTGCACTCGAGCGTGCGTCCGACGAAGGGGTGGAGGTCGCGAACGCGCCGGAGATCGACCAGCGAGGCCGGCAGGAACCCGCGGAGTCCGATGTCGAGGATGAGGCCGCCCTTGACCACCTCGATCACGGGACCCGAGACGATCTCGTCCTTGTCCTTGAGCGCTTCGATCGTTCCCCAGGCTCGCTCGTATTGCGCGCGCTTCTTGGAGAGGATCAGTCGGCCGTCCTTGTCCTCCTTGGTAAGGACGAGGGCTTCGAGCTCTTCGTCGAGGGTGACGACCTCGTGGGGGTCCACGTCGTTGCGGATGGAGAGCTCCCGCGACGGGATCACACCTTCGGACTTGTAGCCGATGTCGAGCAGCACCTCGTCGCTGTCGATCTTGACGACCGTGCCGCGGACGATGTCACCATCGTCGAACTCGACGATCGTCGCGTCGACCGCATCGGAGAACGATTGCCCGCCGAGGTCGTCCAACACGACCGGCGCGTCGTCCTCACGAACTTGGGTGAGGGTGGTGCCTACCTCGGGGGCCGCCGCTTCGGCGGGCTCCCCAGTTACCTCGGGGACGGGGCTTCCGTTGCTCCCCGTCGCATCCTGATCCGACAACTGCTTCTTCTTCGCTGCTGGGCGGCGCCGTCGGCACGGGTACCTCCCGGGCGCGAGCGACGCGGCTCTCGGCCGAGAACCGCCCGGTCAGGCTACAGGTTCACGCCCTCCGCCGCCCCACCAGCAGCAGCTCCGGCGCGTCGAGGTCGGGTGGAACCGCGCGGTAGCGCCCGGGCGTGACGCCGTAGACGGCCTGCGCGTCCATCCCTGCGAGCGCGGCGAGCAGCTCGAGCTCGCGCGTCGTGAAGCACGTCGTCCAGAGATCGAAGTCCTGCTCGTCTCCTGCGCTGTTCCGCACCGTCGAACGCTCATGGAGCACACCGGTCGCGGGATTGAACGACTCGCCTTCCTCGAGGAAACGCACTGCAAACGGCGCGTGGAATGCAGATACCGCGATCGGGCCGCCGGGCTTCACCGCGCGAACGATCCGATGGAACACATCGACCTCGTCGCGCCCCCCGAGCAGGCCGAATCCCCCCTGGCACAAGCAGATGGCGGCGTCGAACTCGCTCTCATACGCCAGCTCGCGCACGTCGGCGACTTCGAAGCGCGCGTTGAGATGCTCGCCCTCCGCGGCCTCACGGGCCAAAGCAACGAACTCTTCCGACGCATCGATGCCAATCGCCGTGATCCCCCGGCGCGAGAGCTCGAGCGCGTGGCGACCGGGTCCACACCCGATGTCCAGCACCGACTGCCCCGACGCGAAACCGAGCTCGTTCCACAGGAAGTCGATCTCCTGGGTGGTGCCCTTGGTGAAAGCGTTGCGCAGGTACGCCGGCCCGAGAAACTGAGCCACCGGCCCGAACCAGTACCCCTCGGGCGGAGCCGTGCTCACCAGCAGCCGCGCGGCTACTTGGCTTCGGCCCAGTTCGGGCCGAAGCCGATGTCGACGGCGAGCGGCACTCGCAGCTCGGTGACCGACTCCATCGTGCTCCGGATGACGGGCTCGACGGCGACGCGCTCGTCGAGCGGAACCTCGAAGACGAGCTCGTCGTGCACGGTGAGCAGCATGCGGGTGCGGAAGCCGCCGGCGTCGAGCTCGTGGTCGACATCGATCATCGCCAGCTTGAAGATGTCGGCGGCAGAGCCCTGCACGGGGGCGTTCTGCGCCATCCGCTCCCCCATCTGGCGGATCCGGAAGTTGTCGGACGACAGCTCCGCGATCTGACGTCGGCGGCCGAAGATCGTCGTGGTGTACCCGCGGCTCTTGGCTTCGTCGATCGTGTGCACCATGAACTCGCGCACGTTCGGGAAACCGTCGAAGTAGTTGTCCAAGATCTCGCGCGCTTCCCCCGTCTCGATGCCGAGCCGCTGGCCGAGTCCGAACGCCTCCATGCCGTAGGCCAGGCCGTAGTTCACGACCTTGGCGAAGCGCCGTTGCTCGGGAGTCACGCTGACTTCTTGCACGTCGAACACCTTCGCTGCGGTCACGGTGTGCACGTCGAGGCCCTTGTCGAAGGCGTCGATCAGCCCCGGGTCCTCGGCAAGATGCGCGAGCACGCGCAGCTCGATCTGGGAGTAGTCGGCCGTGAGCAACCCCCACCCTTCATCGGCGACGAAGGCCCGCCGGAACTCGCGACCGTCAGCGGTGCGGACGGGCACATTCTGAAGGTTGGGGTTCTCGCTCGAGATGCGCCCGGTGGTCGTGTCGGTCTGCTTGAGCGTGGCATGGACCCGCCCATCGGGCTGGATCAAAGGTGGGAGCGCGTCGGCGTAGGTGCTGCGGAGCTTCTCCACCTCGCGGTAGCGCAACAGGTCCTCGACGATCGGATGGTCTTGCGCCATCTTCTGCAACGAGTCGGCGTCGGTTGACGCGCCGGTCTTCGTCTTCTTCACCGGCGTGAGCCCGAGCTTGTCGAAGAGCACCACACGCAGCTGCGGGGTGGAGTTCACGTTGAACTCCTCGCCCGCGTGGGCCCAGATGCGCCGCATCAGCGCGTCGCACTCCTTGTTGAGCTGCGCGCTCAGCTCGTCGAGGAACATACGGTCGATGCCGATGCCCGCGTCCTCCATCTTTGCGAGCACACGCACCAGCGGCTGCTCGATGCGCACGTACAGATCAGTGAGCTCGCGCGCATCAAGGGCGTCGGACAACGCGCTGGCCAGCCGCAAGATCGCTGCGGCGCGTCGCCCAGTCTCTTCGACTGCGGCGCCTCCGTCGAAGTCGAGCGTTCCCTCCTCGACATCGGGAGAGCGCACCTCGAGCGAGAGATAGCGCAACGCCAGATCCTCGAGCAGGTACTTTCTCTCGCCCGGGTCGAGCAGGTACGCCATGACCGCGGTGTCGTGCTGGAGCGTGCGCACATCGCTCCCGAGCCCGTGCATGAGCTCTTTGGCGCGATGTGTGACCAGCGGCGGCCCGCCCGTCGCGACCAGCGCGCCACCAGCTTCGGTGACCAGCGGGTCGAGGAGCAGATCACCGGCGGCGTAGGTGACCTGACCGTCTCCGGTGGCGATCGCCAAGCCATCGATGTGCTGCCCCGGGAGCGCGCCGCCCCACCGAGCTTCAAGCGCGTACGGCTCGCCGGCACTGGTGACGTCGCGAAGTCGGGCCGCGAGCGCTGCCGCGTCCCGGAGGATCTCCACCCTGGTGTCGAGGGTCTCGGAAGCCTCTTCCTCGGCCGCGACCGCACCGACGGCTTCCATCAACCGAGGGAGCAGGGTGCGGAACGCGAGCTGGTCGAATAGGACACGCACCTTCTCGCGGTCGAAGTTGCCCTGCTTGAGGTCGCTGAGCTCCACGCCGCAGTCCACATCGCGCACGAGCACCGACATCTGGCGGTTCAGGAACACGCGGTCGCGCATGTCGCCGAGGTTCTGACGCTGCTTCGGAGGGAGCTCGTCGAGGTGCTCGAAGATGCCCTCGAGGTTGCCGTACGTCGTGATGAGCTTGGCTGCGGTCTTCTCGCCGATCCCGGGGACACCCGGGAGGTTGTCGCTGTTGTCACCGCGCAGCGCGGCGTACTCCGGATACAGCTCCGGGGTGACACCACCGGTGCGCTCGACGATCCCCGCCTCGTCATAGAGCGCGTAGTCCGACACGCCGCGCTTGTTGTAGAGCACCTTGAGGTGCGGGTCCTGGACGAGCTGGAACGTGTCGCGGTCGCCGGTGACGACGACGACGTCGATGCCGGCATCTGCGGCGCGAGTGGCCAGCGTGGCGATCACATCGTCGGCCTCGACCCCCTGGATCTCGAGCACCGGCATCTCGAGCGCGTCCAGGACCTCGCGGATGAGCGGCAGCTGCGCGCTGAAGACGGCGGGCGTCTCCTTGCGGCCGGCCTTGTAGTCAGCATCGAGGTCGTCCCTGAACGTGCCGCCGGGCGTGTCGAATGCGACGCCGATGTAGTCGGGCTTCTCGTCGGCGAGCACCTTGGTGAGCATCGACGTGAAACCGAAGACCGCGTTCGTGATCGTGCCCGACGGCGTGCTCAGGTCGGCCGGGAGCGCGTAGAACGCGCGATACGCGAGCGAGTGCCCGTCGAGCAGGAGCAGCTTCTCCGCCACCGGGCGATCGTATGCCCGGGATGCGACGCCGAAGTCGAGCGGCCCGGCGTCGAAGGCGCCGAGAGCGGGAAGCTGGCGGTGGAGCGACGTCAGGCGGCGGCTGCCGCCTGCCTGACCTTCTTGGTGGCCTTCTTCACGATCTTCTTGAGCAGCGTCGGGTCCGTCGGCAGGATGCGCGTGTGGATCACGATCACGTTGTTGGCCACCCGCACATACACCGCGTGGGTCGTCTCGGTCACGCCGTCACCGTTTGTGGTGATCTCCACGGCGAAGCGCTGGTTGCCGATGGCGGCGAACGGCGCGATTGCTCCGGAGACCGAGTTGGGGATCTCGCCGCCAATCACGATCCACGACTCGCACTCGGTCGCGGCAGTCTGCATCGTGTTCATGAAGTTCTTGGCCTGGGTGACCGGTGAGTTCCCGAACGACTCTTGGAACGAGTGCAGGCTCTCCCAGATGAACCAGTACGGCTGATCGGCAGCGACGATCTTCTGCAGCGTGGCGGTGGCACCGCCCGCGGCGTGCAGCTCACCAGCTGCGTACCCGTCGGTGGCCCCTCCACACCAGCCGGCCTCGATGTCGTTGGCCTGCGTGTGGGGCTCCGGCTCGATCACCGCGGCCGGCGCGACGGCCCATCCCCCACCGGGCACATCGGCCCCGGCGAGCGTGGCCGCAGCCAGCTGCACGTCCGTCAGGACGACGGGCGCTGCCGCGGCAGGCGCCGCGAACGCAACGGCGAACACGGCGCCACCGATGACCGACATCCGGAGCACGCGCATGCGACTTCCCTCAGGGCTCGAGCGCGCCGTCGACCACTCTACGGGCGATCTCTCCGACCTTCACCCGTTGGTTCATAGCCTGTATCTGGATGAAACGCCACGCACTCTGCTCATCGAGCCCGTGCGCGTCCATGAGGCGGCCCTTCGCCCGGTCGATCACCTTGCGCGTCTCGAGGCGCTCTTCGAGGTCCTGCACGCTGTGCTCGAGCGCGGTGAGCTCGGCATGACGGGCCAGCGCAACCTCGATCGCGGGCGTGAGATCGCTCTTCTGGATCGGCTTGACGAGATACGCGAGGGCGCCGGCGTCCCGCGCTTGCTCGACAAGGTCGCGTTGTGAGAACGCCGTGAGCACGAGCACGGCGGCGAGCCGTTCCCCAGCGATCTCGCGCGCCGCGGACAAGCCGTCGAGTCCCGGCATCATCACGTCGAGGATCACCAAGTCGGGCCCGAGCGCGCGAACGAGGTCGACCGCTTCGTCACCGCGTCCGGTCTCACCCACCACGTCGTAGCCGTCTTCCTCGAGGAGCTCCTTGAGGTCAAGGCGGATGATGGCCTCGTCTTCAGCGATCACGACCCTCGTGCGCGGGGTCTCAGCAGTCATGGCACCGGATGCTGAGATCAGTGCGCAGAGAGCTCGGCCGCCATCTGGTCGAGCAGCGCGTCTTGCTCACGCCCGAGCTCGGCGATCGAGAGCACGAGCGCGTCGCGGTGCCCACCCAGCGCGTCGGCATGGCGACGGGCGTCATGCGCCTCCGCCTCGGCGAGGGGTGTCTCGGCCATCAGCGCCCGGAGCTTGGCGTCCTCGGCCTCTTCCTCGAGGAACACGAGCTGTTCCTGGGTCACGCCCAACTCGGCTCGAAGACGCTTCAAACGCTCACTCACGTCGACGAGCCGGCGCTCGAGAATCGACCGCGCCATAGGACGCGCCATTCTATGGGGTATGGAGCCGAATCCCCACCCCATCTTCACGGCCGAGCACGACGAGCTGCGCGCGTCGGTGCGGCGGTTCGTGGAGAAGGAGCTCGCGCCCAACGTCGACGAATGGGAGGCCGCGGGCTTCTTCCCCGATGAGGTGTTCCGCCGCGCGGGTGAGCTCGGGTTCCTCGGGCTCCATTACCCAGAGGAGTGGGGCGGCGCCGGCGGCGACCTCGCGGCCGAGATCGTGTTCGTCGAAGAGCTCGCGAAGGCTGGCTGCGGCGCGATCGCCATGGCACTCGGTGTGCAGACCGACATGGCCACGCCGGCGATCGCGGAGTTCGGAAGCGACGAGCTGAAGGAGCGCTACCTGCGTCCGGCGATCGCAGGCACCAAGATCGCCGCGATCGCCATCACGGAGCCCGATGCCGGCTCCGACGTCGCCGCGATCACCACGCGAGCCGAGCGCGATGGCGACGTGTGGCGCGTGAACGGCACGAAGATGTTCATCACCAATGGGCTACGCGCGGACTTCCTCACGTGCGTCGTGCAGACCGAGCCCGGCGCCGGGCATCGAGGTATCTCCGTGCTCATCATCGACACTGATCTGCCTGGCGTCACCGTGTCGCGCAAGCTCGAGAAGCTCGGCATGAGATCGAGCGACACAGCGGAGATCTCACTTGACGCCGTGGCCGTTCCACACGCCAACCTCCTCGGTGGTGAGCCCGGGCAGGGTTTCGCCCAGCTGATGTGGCAGCTCCAGTACGAGCGCATGTCGGGCGCAGCCGCGTCGCTCGGAACTGCCGACCGCGTGCTGGCCGACACGATCGAGTACGCACAGCAGCGCCACGCATTCGGGCGCCCGCTCGCCGGGCATCAGGTCGTGGCCCACAATCTGGCGGATGCGGCCACCGAGCTCGAGGCCGCACGCTCGCTCGTGTACGGCGTCGCCTGGCGATTGATGCACGACGACTACCCGGTGATG
Organism: Acidimicrobiia bacterium; assembly: GCA_040881685.1. Taxonomy (NCBI): domain Bacteria; kingdom Bacillati; phylum Actinomycetota; class Acidimicrobiia; species Acidimicrobiia bacterium. The sequence goes on from JBBECS010000050.1 coordinate 204,880, forward strand.
GAGATCTCGATGGCCAAGAAGTACGCCGCGCAGATGCTCAACCGGCTCGTCGACACGTGTCTCCAGATCCACGGCGGCGCCGGCTATCTCGACGAGGTGCCCGTGAGCCGAGCCTTCCGCGACGCTCGCTTGCAACGCATCGGTGCCGGCACCGACGAGATCATGAACGAGGTCATCGCCAAGCGCCTCGGTCTCGGCACCTAGTCTGACCTGCGCATACGGGCTAACTCGCGAGGCCACATGGCGAGCACACCGCTCACCGACGAGAACATGAGTAGTCTCCTCGCCATGCGAGACCTCGCTCCGATCCTCACCGAGCACTCCTACGAGCTCCGCGCGGCGGGCAAGGCGGAGCGCAGCATCGACAACCGCACCTACAACGTCCGGCTCTTCACGGATTGGCTCGCTGGCCTCGATGACGCCCCGGAGGCGGTCGCCGAAGTCACGACGGCCCAGGTCACGCGGTGGCTCGCCGAGCGCGCCGACGTCGACGCCGCCGAGACGCTCCTCACCCGCTACCGCCACCTACGCGCGTTCTTCCGGTGGGCCGAGCGAGAGGAGATCGTCGCCCGGTCGCCCCTCACCAACCTCCGAGAGCCACGCGCCGAAACCCAACCTGTCCCGGTCCTCTCGACTGACGACCTCCGGCGGCTCTTCGCGACGACGCGCAAGGACACCAGCTTCCTCGGTCGCCGCGACTTCGCGATGCTCGCCTTCCTCGCCGACACCGGCGTCCGCGTCGGCGAGCTCGTCGCGCTCGAGGTCGAGGACCTCGACTTCGGCAAGGCCGGAACGGCCCACGTCGTCGGCAAGTTTCGGCGCGAGCGCACCGTGGCCTTCGGGCCCAAAGTCGGCAAGGCGCTCCTCGCCTACTTGCGCGAGCGATCCAGACACCGCCTCGCCGAAGACGCGCGGCTCTGGATCGGTCAACGCGGTCCGCTCCGTGCTGCCGCCGTCTGGCAAGTCGTGCGAGCGCGCGGCGAGGACGCCGGCATCAAGAACCTCCACCCCCACGTCATGCGCCACACCTTCGCCCACCGCTTCCGAAGCGAAGGCGGCGAGGAAGGCGACCTCGCCCAACTCGGCGGCTGGCGCTCGCCGGCGATGCTCGCCCGCTACGGCGCGTCCGCGGCAGCCGAGCGGGCGCTCGAGGCCCATCAGCGCGTCGACCTCCTCGGAGACGTGCTTTGAGATGGCGACCGAGCCGGACCGCGTCGACCTCGCGTGGAGGGCGTGAGCATGACTGAGCGGTTCCGCTTCGAGGATCATCCACTCATCATCCAGGGCCGCTGCCGGCGTTGTCGCCAAGCGGTCCTCGAGGTGCGCTCCACGCCGGCAGGTCCCGTCATCAAGACCTGGCGGTATGACCTCGCCACTGACCGCCATCACGACAAGGAGCGAGACTGGCTCGATCACGACGTCGCTTCCGCGGCTCGCGACCGACTCCAAGCCATTGCCGAAGCTGAATGGCCGCTCGAGCGCGCCGCATCACGCGACGGCGTTCCCGAGGTGAATTTCAGTCCACTCCTGCGCGTCGTCGGCGATGGCACGCTCATTGAGGCCGCGTGCGCTCGCCACGGCACGCTCGACTTGAGCGGTCTCTGGTGGGCCTACGAGGGCGCGATGAAGTCGGCGACGTCCCATCCGATCGGATTGATGCTTGACCGTGTGAGGTAACGCGTCGACAATCGACGCTTCGCAAGACGTCGGCAAGCCCGCGCGGGAGCGCACGGTCGGCGAAATAGGTCCCGGAGGTTGGCGCCGGGTCCGCTTCCAACCGGAGGCCGGACCCGATGACGCGCTCCACCCCTGACGTCGCCGACGTTCAACGCATCACGACAGCGAGCCCACCCACCGAGCGCACCCTCCAAGCGCGCGCCGCCGCGCACTCCCGCTGGGCCCGCCAGGACCCCAAGGCCGGCACCGCGCCGGCACGCGCCGCGTTCCTCGAGCGCTTCGACAACGAGGTCGACCCGAACCGAGAACTCCCGCCGGACGAGCGCGCTCGACGCGCCCAGCACGCGCGCAAGGCGTACTTCGCCGGGCTCGCGCTCAAGAGCGCCCAGGCACGGCGCCGACGCCGCGAAGCGGCCGCGGTGACTGCGCGCGCAGGGTCGGAAACGCCCGGAGGGCGCCGCGTGAGCGACGCCCTCCGTCTCGAAGACTCCCCCGACCTCACCAAAGGAAGGAAGAACCGTGGACGAACGTAACACCGCGGTCAACGACGACGATGCCCCCTGGCTTGGCATATCTCTCGCCGACGTCGAAGCGAAACCAACGACTCCACCAACTCGCCAAGCACGCACCGACGGCATCGGGACAATTCCCGACGGCGCGCTGACGGTGTTCGGTGGCGAACCTGGCGGTGGAAAGAGCTGGCACGCCCTCCACGAGGCGCACATGACGGCGCGACGCGCGCGCGCCGTGATCTATGTCGACGGCGAAGGGAACGCCCCGAGCATGAAGCGCCGACTCCTTCAGCTCGGCGTCACGCCACAAGAGCTCGAGTGGATCGTCTACGAAGCGCCAGCCAAACCGATCACCGAAGGCGAAGGCCGCGACAACTTCGAGTGCATGGTCTCCGGCGTCGAGCCTGATCTCGTGATCTTCGACGGGCTCACGGCGCTGATGGCGCTCCATGGCCTCGAAATCGACAGCAACTCCGCCGCGGCGACCTTCCTTGAGCTCCTCGTCCGTCCTCTCGCTCGACAGGGAATTACGACCATCGTGATCGGTCACGTCGCGAAGAACATCGACAGGCGTGGGCGTTGGCTTCTCGGGGCCGGCCATTGGATCGGTGCCGCCGACGTTGGCTTCACCTTGGAGGCCCCTCGCGCCTGGGGCCGAGGCCAAAACGGCCATGCCGTTCTGCGTGTGGCCAAGCATGACCGCGATGGATGGCTCGCCTCCCACGCGGCGCTCGGTGATCCTGTCGTTGAGACCGCATTCACGTCGGGTCCGGACGGTTCGCTTGAGCTCACGCTTCACCCGCCGGGCTGGGCAGCGATCCAGGGGGAGCTCGAAGGTCGCGAAGCGCTCGCCCGCGTGATGGAGGAGTACAGCCTTGCTCTCGAGGATGCTGGCTCGGAAGGCATCACGAAGGGCGAGCTCCGCGACCGGACGCTCACCGGAGTCTCCCGGCTGGTGAAGAGCGCCGCGCTGGATGCGCTCGTCGGCCGAGGAGATGTTTCGGTCGAAGACGGCGCAAAAAGAGCGAGGGTCCATCGCTCTGTGAGGCCATTCCGTGCGTCTGCGGAGGGCGCGACACCGTCAGTCCGCCAGTGTGGAACCAGTGTGGATCACCCCACTCAGGAAGTGAGTGGGAGCGTGGACCCCACCAAGGGGGTGGTCCACGTTCCACACACAGACTCGCCGCGATCCGACGAGGAGTATGGAACGACCAGCCGACCAGACAACTCATGATGAACGCGCGCGGAACCGCGGGCACAGACGGCCACCTCCCCGAAGTCGACGCGATCACTCGCGCCGAGCTCCCAAGCGACCGACCCGTACCCCGCGACCCATCCCACCCCACGCGCGACCCCCACCCCCACGCGCGCCCCACCCCGAGCTCGACCGCCAAGCCAACCGCGCCCATCGAGCGATGCGTCGAGTGCAAGAAGACCCTCGAGCCACCCCTCGCCTGGTTCTGCAACAGCAAGTGCATCGACGCCTACGCGCGCACATGGAACCCCGGCGCCGAGCAAGCCGTCGACCAACTCCTCGAAGCCAACGGCGGCCAGTACCCACCGAAGAGCGCGACACCCGCCAGCCGTGCCAGCACCCGCCAGCCAACCCAAGAGGAGAAGCCATGACGACAAGCGACGAGGCCACCCGTCGGTTAAGGGGAGGGGGTGTTGACCGCCAGATCGCGCGCCGCCAACCACCATTCGGCAGTGAGGGTCATACAAAGTTCGCGCCGGGCAGTGTTTTAGCGGAGGCCCCGGGGCAGGCCCCTCGAGCGCGAAAAGTATCCGGGGCCGGCGAGCACGAAGCGAAAAAAGTGCGCGACGACCGGGCCGAGGCCACGGCGTGCGACACCTGCGGCGGTTGCGTCCTCGAGGATCACGACGCGGGCTTCGTGCGTGTGGCGTGTCCGGCGTGCTCCGGGCCGTTGCTCGTCGAGGCGCGCGTCCTGGCGGGTGTGGTCGTCGAGGCGTGTCCGATGTGCAAGGCGACGCTTGAGCTCCGCGTCGAGCCGGCGCCGGTTCGGGTGCCAATTCGGTTCGGCGTGTCGGGTCGGGTGTTGGAGACGATGGAAGCGTCGTCGATCGAGGCGGCTTCGCATTGGGACCCGCGCGCCTGGCATCGACATGGCCGATGAATCGCCGACGGTGGTGGGCACGTCACGGTCTCGAGCGCGGCGAGCCGGCGGCGAGTCTCGAGCAGTTCGAGCACGCGGCCCGGGTCGGCGCCGCGGAGCTCCGATTTCACCTCCCAGAGGACGCGCTCGATGTTCTGGGCGAGGACCTCGGCCCTCGAATTCAACCGGCGTGGCTCGGCACTCGCCTTCAAGGTCTTCGCACGTTGCGCTCGGTGGTGCTCTTCGTTCGGCCGGATTTCGACGCGGTCGATTTCGCGCACTGGCTCGATGATCGCCGCGTCGCGTTGACCCGGTACCGCTTCGGTGAGGCGATGGCGCCGACGGTCGTGATGGACCTGGATCGGGCGCGTGAGCTCGGCATCGAGTTTCTCCCACCCGACTAACGAGTCCGCAGCGCGTGTCGTCGCCGCCCGCTACTCTGACGCTCGAGCAGAAGGCAAGGCCGGACACGGGACGACCGAAGGCTGATTCAGCCGACCGGGGACCACGAAAGGCCGACGACCCGAGGGCTCGCGTTCTTGACGCGACGCGCGCACGACGCGCGGAACCCATGGAGGGTCCGAATGACGATCGAAGAGATGAAGGCGCTCGCACGCGCCAAGGCCACCGAAGCGCACGACATCTCGAAGGCGGCCGCGGACGCGGGTCGCGGCTTCACCGAGGACGAGCGCAAGCAAGTCACGGGGCTTCTCGACGAGGCGAATGACCTGAGAGTCCGCATCAACCGCGCCATGGACGCTGCCGGCGACGCCGAGATTCGGGCGGAGATCGACACCATTGGGCGCACCTTCGGTGGCAGCGGCTTCGCGAGCGTCACTCGCCGGGGCTCGAGCGCGTTCGGTGACGCGGCTCGGCGCGCTGGGCTCAAGGAGCTTCCGTCCGGCGGCTTCACCGCGCCCGCGGTCACGCCGGCCATCGCTCCGCTTGAGGACCGTCCGGCGACGTTCCTGTCAGCGATCGGGCGCCTGCCGGTGGAGGGCACCGACTCGTTCACCTACTACCGCGAGGTCATACGCGAGCTCAACGCGCAAGCGGTGCCCGCGGGGGCCTTGAAGCCGACGTCGGACGTGGAGCTCGAGAAGGTCGACGACACCGTCCGAACGATCGCAACTTTGTCGACACCGGTGCATCGTCGACTCCTCGCGGATGCTTCCGAAGTGGGGCAATTCCTTGACGGAGTCCTTTTCGACGCCGTCGTGCGCGAGCTCGAGCGCCTCGTGGTCGAGGGCGACTCCGGCATCGCCGGTCTCGACGAATTCGACGGCCTCAAGACCTTGAGCGGTACGTCGTCGCAGGAGTTTGCCACCGACATCCTCACGACGACGAGGAAAGCGTTGACCGCGCTGCAAGTGTTGCGCCTCACCGGCCCGTTCCTGTTTCTGATGTCGCCGGCCCAATGGGAAGAATTCGAGCTCCTGAAATCCGACGAGTCATTCGTCCTCGGAGACGCGGGCGGCACCGGTCAACGCCTGCCAGTAGATCGCGCACGGCAAGCCCTGTGGGGCACGAGCGTGGCCATCACAGACGTCCTCGACGACGGCGAGGCGATCCTCGGCGACTTTTCCCCCTCATCGATTCGCGTTCGGGAGAGGGAGCTCTCGAACATCACGTGGAGCGAGGGGACTTTGATGCCGATCGAGGGTGACACTTCGAGCGCGACTGCTACCGGTTTCGAGACGAACCGAATCGTCTTTCGGTGCGAGTCGCGTGTGGGAATCGAGATTCGGAGGCCGCACGCCTTCTCGCTCGTCGACCTGACCGCGTAGGAAGCTAGCCCGATGGCGCTCCAAGCCGGCCAGGCCTACGTCGACCTCGTCCCCCGGCTCGACCCCGGCTTCGGCGCGCGCGCGGGCGCCATGATCGAGTCGGCGACCAAGCCGGTCATCGCCCGCGTCTCCCAGGCCTTCACCAACTTCGGTGAGGACCTCCGCCGGCGTGGCGCGCGCATGGCGACCTTCATCACCCTGCCGCTTCTCGCCGCGGCGGGCGCGTCGTTCAAGTTTGCGAGCGACCTCAACGAGTCGAGGAACAAGGCGTCGGTCATCTTCGAGGCGATGTTCAAGGACGTCTCACGTTGGGCCAGCAACTCCGCCCGCGCCTTCGGGCTCTCCCGAGCTGAGGCCTTCGAGGCTTCGAGCACCTTCGGCAACATGTTCCGCCAGCTCCACATCGGCCTCGAGCCCACGACGGCAATGTCGAAGCGGATGGTGGAGCTCGCCGGCGACTTCGCGAGCTTCCACAACGCCGACATCTCCGAGGTGCTCGCCGCGCAGACCGCAGCATTTCGTGGTGAGTACGACGCGCTTCAACGCTTCGTGCCGACCATCACCGCCGCCGCGGTCCAACAGCGCGCCATGGCCGACACCGGCAAGGACAACGTCGACGCGCTCACCGATCAAGAGAAGGCCATCGCGACCTACAAGCTCATGCTCGAAGGCGCCGGCGAGGCGGTCGGCGACTACGGGCGGACGGCTGACGGCGCGGCCAACAAGCAACGCACCGTGACGGCGCTCCTCAAGGACTTCGCGGCCGCGATCGGCAAGCGGCTCCTCCCGATCGGCGAGAAGCTCCTCGGATGGGTGCAGCGCCTCCTCAAGGGATGGGACGAGCTCGGCCCCACCGGCCAGCGCATCGCGCTCATCCTGGCCGCGGTGGCCGCTGCAGCGGGCCCGGTGGTCTACGTCCTCGGCGCTATCGCCACCGCGGTCGGCGCGATCCTCGCTGGCGGCGTGTGGGCGCTCATCGCGGCTGTCGTCGCGCTCGCGGTTGCCGCCACCGCGATGGGTGTCGATTGGGGCAAGGTCTGGCAAGCGGTCCGAGGCGCCGCGGTGGACGCGTGGGACTACATCAAGCGCGTCGTGCTCCCCATCGCGCGCGATGTTCTCGACACCATCATCGAGGTCATCCGCGCCGGCGTCGCCGTGGTCCTGTTCCTGTGGGACAACTTCGGCAGCTACATCGTCGAAGCGATCAAGAGCGCGTGGGACTTCGTGCTCGGCGTCATCTCGGCCGCCGTCGAATTCATCCAGGGCATCCTGGACGTCTTCATCGGCGTCTTCACGCTCGATTGGGACACTTTCTGGAATGGGGTGAAGAGCGTCGTCTCCGGCGTCTGGGACTTCATCGCCGCGATCGTCGGCTACGCGCTCGACACCATCGTCACGATCGTCAAGGCTGGCCTCGCGCTCGTGGGCATCGCCTTCGGCGCCGCCTGGGACGCGCTCGTCGCCGTCGTGCGCTTCGTCTGGGAGACCATCAAGTCGATCGTCTCCGGTGCCATCAACGCCGTCGTCGGCTTCATCGCCGCGCTCCCAGGCCGCATCATCGCCTTCGGCCTGGCGCTCGTCGGCGCCGGCCTCGCGCTCGGTAAGGCCCTCATCAACGGCTTCTGGGAAGGCGTCAAGGCCATCGCGAACTTCGTCGGCGACATCGCCGACGCGATCCTCGACGCCTTCAAGGACGCCTGGAATTGGGTCGCCAAGAAGATCAACCACTTCCTGCCCAACAAGGTCTCCGTCCTCGGCGTCACGCTCTTCGACCTCCCCGACAACCCGCTCCCGACCTTCCACCAAGGCGGCATCGTCAAGGGTCGACCGGGCCAAGAGGTCCTCACGTTGCTCAAGGCAGGCGAACGCGTCCGCACCCAGAGCCAGGAAGCCGCGCTCGAGCAAACGGGCGGCACGGCGGGCGACCTCAACGTCTACGTCAACGTCGAGGGCAGCCTCCTCACCGAGGCCGGCTTCTACTCTCAAATCGCGGACGGGGTTCACGAAGCTTTGCTCAAGATCCAGCGCCACAACGGCGACCTCGGTTTCACGTAGCGGCAACGTCTGAATGCCACCCCGACCCCGACGACGATGCTCCAACCCGTACTGTCCCCGCTCCGCGCCATGCCCCACCCACCGGACCAAGCGCGGCAACCGCCACCCGATCTACGACTCCGCCCGATGGAGACGCGTACGCGCCGAAGTCCTCAGAAGCGAACCCACCTGCCGACTCTGCCCTAGCCCAAGCGTGGACGTCGATCACGTCATCGCGCTAGCCGATGGAGGCGCGCCCTGGGCCTGGCACAACCTCCAAGCCCTCTGTAAACGCTGCCACGGTGAGAAGACCGCCCACGAGGTCAAGGGAAGGGGAAACGGCCGCGCCGTCACGGAAATTGATCCACGCGGCGCGGTCGCCGACGGCCTCCCGTAGAAGGGCTCACGCTCACCTACCCGCGCGCACGCTTCTCGATTGTTGGACGCGCGCGCAACGACGCGATACGACGAAGGGCATGCGACCCGAGAACGTCGACGACCTCGCGACCTTCCGCGAATGGCTCGCCGCCGAGCAGTACGCCCGCAACACCGCCGCGCTCTACGAGCGGCGCGTACGCGCGGCCGGCGTGGCCCTCGAACGCCAGGGCGTGGCGCTGCGCGACGCCGACGGCGACTCGCTACGCGCATGGTGGCTGACCGTCCCGGCGACAAGCGCGTCACGAAATCAGGCCCGCAAGGCCCTCAGCGCGTTCTTCCGAGGAGCCCTCGGCCGCGATGACGGCAGCAATCCTGCGCTCACAGACCTGCGCGCGCTACCGAATCCGCACCGCCTCCCGCGACCGCTTTCGCCTGCGGAGCTCGATGCGTTCGTCGCCGGCGCCCGCTCGCTTGGCGGCGACCACGAGCTTCTCGGCCTCCTCTTCGCCCTCAGCGGCGCCCGCTTCACCGAAGTCAGAACCGCGCGCTGGTCGGACTTCACGCTCACTCCTCCGGCCTCCTGGCGCGTCACCGGGAAGGGATCAGGCCGCAAGGGACCCAAGCCGCGCACCGTTCCAATCCACAACGCGCTCCTCGAGTGCCTGACCGGACGCTCTGAATCCACCCGCACCGGCTTCGTCTTCGCCACGCCTGATCCATCACGGGCGGTCCGCGAGGGCATCTTCCGCGACCTCTTCGCCGAAGTCTGCGCGACCGCCGGCCTCGTCGGAGTCACGCCGCACCGCCTCCGACACACCGTGGCCACCCAGACGCTGGCGATCACCCACGATCTCCGGGCTGTGCAAGAGCTTCTCGGTCACGCGTCCATCGCAACGACCGAGCTCTACACCGAGGTCGACCCTGACAGCGTTCGGGCCATCGTCGTCGCCCTCCCAATCGCCAACCGCGACGGCGGGCGACCTGCAGCACCGTCCGACCCCGACGACATCGACGAGCTCGACGACGTCGACGACTTCGGCGGCTTCGTCGAGGCCGTCATCGACCGTGCCTCGACGGTCGTAGCGCTCGTCGAGCGCTACCGGGCCCGCGACGTCCTCGACACTTCACCGCTCGAGCGCCACCTCCTGGCCACGGCGCTCTGCGGCGTCGAGCGAGCCCTCGACGCTCTCGAAGGCGGCTACTGACACTCCAAGCTCGCGAGAACACTCCCGCCGTTCCGCTACTTGCGGCTCGTTGTCCAGCAAGGTCCGCACGGCCTGCGCACAGCGCATACGAGTCCAACATGAACGAGGTCATCGCCAAGCGCCTCGGTCTGACGCCTTAGGGGAGGTCAAGC